>CBESNX010000008.1:0-15892 GCA_965531025.1 uncultured bacterium | reverse complement strand
GCATGGAGTGGAAACGCCGTCACTGGCCTTTGGCCAGCGCGTCGCTCAACTGGACGGTGGTGCGGTTAAGACGCCGGGCAAGCTCGCACATGACTTCCACCGCCATCTGCGGAAATTCGGCGACCATCGTGAAGAACAGGTCCTTGGGAATTTTAAGCGCGGTGACGTGGCTTTTGGCCCTCACCGTCGCGGTGCGCGGCACGTCACACAAAATAGCGATCTCGCCGATGAGCTCGTTCTTGCCCACCGTGGCGACTTTCACCTCGGTGCCTTCCTGGTCGACGAGCACCTCGGCTTCGCCGCCGATGATGATATAGGCGGCGTCTCCCACGTCGCCGCGGCAAAACACGTTCTGTCCCGGCTCGAAGGTCAGGCGTTGGCTGGTAAAGGCCAGCAGCTTGAGCCGCACCGGCTCGACATTGGCGAACATCGGGATGTTCCTGAGAACCTCCAGCTCCTCGCTCAGACTCACCGCACACCTCCTTTCCGGGCCGTTATGCGGCCTGCAGCAATTGGCTTAAATATGTTCCGTCGCGGCTAAGCTCGGCGAAACCGCCCTGTTCCACGATCCTGCCCGCGCGCATCACCGCGACGCGATCGAAGGCCCTGGCCAGGTCGACCCTGGGCAGCACACAGATCAGGCCGCGGCCCTTCATCTCCGCGATCACGTTTGCCAGGACCCGGGCCTGGGTCGCATTGTCGAGGACGCTCAGCGCCTCGTTCATGATCAACAGATCGGGACGCTTGAGAAGACACCGGGCGAGCGCCAGCTTCTGACGCTGTGCCGCGGAAAGCCGCGCCCCGCCAATGCCGACCTGAGCATCCAGACCGGCCTCCATCACCGTGTCGCGCAAGTGCAGTTCATCGACGACCGCGGCGATCATCTCGCCAACCCGTTCGGCGGCTTGGGCCTGGCCATAGGCCAGCTTGCCGAAGAGGATATTGTCCTGAAGAGTCGCCGCGGCGTTGTATTTGTTGGCCTCGAAAAACTCCACCGCCGGCCGCAGACGCTCGGGCAGGTTGGCGGCGAACTCCCTGCGCGCGTCCAACAGGCGCGCGCGCATCTTATCATCGATGAGGCTCAGGCGGTGGCGCGCCGGGATCAGCTTGAAGGGCAGCGTCAGCAACCGGGTGCGGTCATCGGCGCTCAATCGATCAAGACCGTCTTTCCCCAACCGCCCGAGCAGCGCGTTGAACTGCGCAAGGTCGTCGGCGGAAATAAAACTATACTGCTCGAACAACTCGTGGCCCGGATCGATGCCGGAAAACAGCTCGACCATGATCTCGGCCACCTGGCGGCCCATGGTCACGAGATCGGACGTCAGACCCGCCTGATCGAGGATTTTACGCACATAAGGGCTTTCGGCCAGGCCCTCGATGTTGAATTCGGGGCCGACCGGCGTGCCGAACAACAGGTTTTCGGCGACGGATGCGTTGTCGTTGTACTTGTCCTGGTCGAAGGGCTCGACCAGGGCCGCCATCTCGGGCTCCGCAAGCCGCTCGCGCACGGCCTCGCGCGCCCGCAGGACCTTGTCCGCGACGTCGGCCCGTTGGTTGGGATCGACGGTGCACCGCAGCCCCATATCGTACAGGTTCTCGCCCATATCGACGAGATGCAACAGCTCGACCGCCCGGGCCGCGAGCGCGTTTTCCCCGTCCACGGCAGCCGCGCCGTAATCGATCCAGTCCGCTTCGGCATCGTAATCGATGTTGCCCGCCTTGAGCGCCTCCGCGAGGGCAAGGCTGCGTGCCCGGGCCGTCTCCTCGTCATAGGAGGCCGGGCGCAGGGGGCGATGCTTCAGCCCGTAATAAAGGTTCTCGCGCACGCTTCCCGAGAAGAGAAAGGCCCCGGGTCCCACGTAGGCCATGCGCCGGCCCGTCACCGTCTCAGGCAAATCCGCAATGTCCTTGCCCCCCACGGTCAGGCGCCCGCCCGACGGGGCGATCAGCCGGGCGATCAGCATCGCAAGCGCATCCTTGCCGCTGCCGCCCGGCCCGACGATGGCGACGTGCTCGTCAAGCGGGAAAGCGAAGGCGACGCCGTCAAGCACCTTCACCTGATCGTCCTCGGTGAGGCTGAGGTTGGTGGCGACGATGTCGCCGCTCAAGGGCTCGTCGGGCTCCGGTTCGGTGGTTTGCAGCGCTTCATCCAACATGCCGTCGGGCTCGAACTGGAGCACCACCTGCTCGAATTTGATGCGGGCGTCCTCCTTGCGCTGATAGTACTTGAGCAGTTCCCTCCAGTTGGGCGCCAGGTCCTTGTAGGCGGCAAGAACCGCAACCAGCGCCCCGAAGGAAAGATCGCCCCAGATCACGAGAGTGCCGCCGACGGAATAGAATAAAAACGGCGTGACCTGGGCGATGAACCCGTTGAAGAACTTGATGAGGAACTTGCGCCGGTAAATCTCGAAGCGGATGTCGTAGATCCTGCCCAAGCGCCCGGCGAAGTTGGCGAGCTCAAATTGCGAGGTGTCGTGGGCATGGACCTCGGCCACCCCCGACGCCGTTTCGCCGATATGTTCGGCGACCTTGCGCACCTGGCGGACCCGCTGCTTGCCGAGCTCGTTCACGCGGCGCTGCCATTTGGGAATGAGGTAGCCCTGAACGGGGTAAAGGAAGATCGCGGCAAGGCCGAGCCAGTAGTTCTGAAAGAGAATGAAGCCGAGAATCACGAGCAAGGTGCCGCCAAAGAAGGCGGGCGTGACGAAAGCATCGCCGGTGAACCCGCCGAGCGGCTCGACCTCGGCGGTGATCATCGGGATCATCTCGTTCTGGGAGACTTTGCGGAAATGGGGCAGGGGAAAGCGCAGGATGCGGCTGTAAAGCTCATAGCGCAGCCGGCGCAGCATGCGTTCGCCCATCCGGCCCTGGTAGATGTTGATGTAAAACCTGAAGCCCCCTTTGATGATCACGAGCGCCAGGAAAATCAACGACAGCAGCCAAAGATACCAGATCTGGCCAAACTCGAAACCGAGGATGCTTTTGGGAAAGTCTTTTCCGCTGATCGCCTGATTGATGATGACCTTGGGAAGGTCCAGGGAATAGTAAAGGAACGGAAAGGAGGCCGCGGTCAGCACCAGGATGAAAATCTGCTGCCTGAGGCTGTGCTTGAGAATGAACTTGTAAACACTGCGTCCCATGAACCATCCCGCCGTTCGCGCGTCGGCCCGGGCCGAAAACTCACTGCCGGGCCCGGCCGACACGATCTTGAGGCATTGATTCAGCTCACGCCGGCTCGCAAAGGTTAAATAACATAACCCCGTGGTCGCAAAAAGAACGTTTTCGCCCACCGCGACTCTATGTCATAGTCGTGGCTGGCCCGCTGGTTCGGCGTCCTCATCCGGCGGGTCCGAAGCCCCGACGGAACAGGCAGGCGATGAGGGAGATGGCGAGCACGCAAAACCGCAGACGCATACTGATTTACAGCCATGACAGCTTCGGCCTCGGGCATGTGCGCCGCTGTCTGACCATCGCGCACTCCCTGGTCGATCGCTACAAGGGGCTGTCGGTGCTGATCCTTTCGGGCTCGCCCATCATCGGCAGTTTCGATTTCCGGGCGCGGGTCGACTTCGTGCGCATTCCCGGCGTGATCAAGCTGCGCAACGGCGAATACACCTCGCTCAGCCTGCTCATCAGCCTGGATCAGACGCTCAGTCTGCGCGCCTCAATCATCCGCCATACGGCCCAGGTTTTCGAGCCGGACATTTTCATCGTCGACAAGGAGCCCCTGGGGCTGCGCGGCGAGGTCAGGGACACACTCGACATGCTGAAGCAGAGGGGCACGCCGCTGGTCCTGGGTTTGCGCGACGTCATGGACGAACCCAACCTGCTGGCGTCCGAATGGCGCCGCAAAAACGTGCTGCCGGCCCTGCGGGACGTCTATGACGAGATCTGGGTTTACGGGTGGCGGCGGCTCTGCGATCCACTCCTCGGCATCGATCTGCCCGACATTGTGCGCCGGAAAACGGTGTTTACCGGGTATCTGCGGCGCACGGTGCCGCACCACCGGATAAGCTCTCTTGCCGACGGGCTGGTCGATGAGCCGTTCCTCCTGGTCACCCCGGGCGGGGGCGGCGACGGCGAGGCCCTGGTCGACTGGGTGCTGAAGGCCTACGAGTTCGATTCCGCCATCCCCTATCCGGCGCTGGTGGTGTTCGGCCCCTTCATGCCGCCGGAAAGCCGCGCCAATTTCCTCGAGCGCATCGCCCGCCTGAGCAAGGTCGAAGCCATCACCTTCGATGCGCACCTCGAGACCCTGATGGCGCGGGCCGCCGGGGTCGTCGCCATGGGCGGTTACAACACCTTTTGCGAAATCCTCTCCTTCGACAAGCCGGCGCTGATCGTACCGCGCACGGTGCCGAGGCACGAGCAATACATCCGCGCTACCCGCGCCCGGGCATTGGGCCTGGTGAACATGCTGGAGGACGCGGGCGATCGCGACCCCGCAGTCATGGCCGCGGCGCTTCGCGAGCTGCCGTCCCAGAGCCCGCCCTCGCACGTGGTCGCGCCGGGCTTGCTCGACGGCCTTGCCAACGTCAACCGGCTGGTCGAAAACCACCTGGAACCGCGGCCCGTGGCGCGAACGGCGTTGGCGCGGTAATTCCCCCAAGGTCTTCGCGTGGAAACTTCTGTGCCGGGCAGGATCGCTTTCGTCCTCAAGGGCTATCCCCGACTCTCGGAAACATTTATTGCCCAGGAAGTTCTCGCGCTCGAGCGACGCGGACTCGACCTCCTGATCGTGTCCTTGCGCCGTCCCACCGACCGGCACACCCATCCAATCCACGATGAAATTTCGGCCCCCGTTCTGTACCTGCCCGAATATCTCCATCGCGCAGCCTTCAGGGTCCTCAAGGCTTGGTGGGCGTTGAGAAAGCGAAAGAATTACCGCACGGCGTTGCGGACCTGGCTTGCCGATCTCAGGCGGGATTTCACGCGCCACCGGGTGCGCCGCTTCGGTCAGGCCCTGGTGCTCGGCCACGAACTGCCCCCCGAGATTACGCACATTCACGCCCACTTCCTTCACGCTCCGGCATCGGTCGCCCGTTATGCCGCGCAAATCCGCGGCCTTCCCTGGAGCTGTTCGGCCCACGCCGTGGACATCTGGACGATGCCCGAATGGGAGAAACGGCGGAAGCTCGAAGACTGCGGCTGGCTCGTGACCTGCACGGCGGCGGGCCGCGATCATCTTGCGGGGCTCGCGCCTGACGGGATGCGGGTCGAGCTGGTTTATCACGGGCTCGATTTCGCCCGCTTCCCGGCGCCGGCCGCGCCCAACCGGACCGAGGCGTCCGGAGGGCGCGACGGTGGCCCTCGAAACGCGCCGGTCGTCATCCTCACCGTCGGGCGGGCGGTGGAAAAGAAGGGCCATGACGTCTTGCTCGCGGCGCTTGCGCGGTTGCCCCCGTCGCTCAAGTGGCGCCTCGTCCATGTCGGCGGCGGCGAACGTCTCGCTTCCCTGAAGCGACAGGCGGAGCGCCTGGGCATCGCCAAGCGCATCGACTGGCACGGGCCCCAGCCCCAGCCGGCGGTCCTCGCTCAGTACCGCTTGGCCGACCTGTTCGTGCTGGCAAGCCGCGTCACGCCTAGCGGCGATCGCGATGGCCTGCCCAACGTGCTTCTGGAGGCCCAGAGCCAAGGGCTGGCCTGTATCGCCACGCGCGTCTCGGCAATCCCCGAGTTGATCGAGGACGGCGTCACCGGCCTGCTCGCGCCACCCGACGATGCCGCGGCGCTGGCCAATGCGATCAGGACGCTGATCACCCGTCCGGCCAATCGCGCGGCCCTCGGAGCGGCCGGGCAGCAACGGGTGCGCCAGCGGTTTTCCCTGGAAGACGAAATCGGTAAACTTGCCGCCAGATTCGGCGTTTCCATGCCGGCAACGGACCGACCCGGGACCGCCCAATGCGCCTAGCTTTTTACGCGCCTCTCAAACCGCCGACCCACCCGGCTCCCTCGGGGGATCGGCGCATGGCGCGCCTGCTGATGGCGGCCCTCGCAAAGGCCGGTCACGAGGTCGATCTCGCCTGCCGGTTCCGCAGTTGGGACGGCACCGGCGATGCGGCGCGCCTTCGGCGCCTCGAGGCCTTGGGCGAACGGTGGGCCCGGCGGCTGATCCGGCGCTACGAGGCCACGCCCCCGCCGGCGCGGCCACGGGCCTGGTTCACCTACCACGTCTATTACAAGGCACCCGACTGGATCGGGCCGATGGTCAGCGAAGCGCTGGCGATTCCCTATGTCATCGCCGAGGCCTCGGTCTCCCACGGACAAGCCGCGGGCCCCTGGGCCGCCGGCTACCGTGCGACGGTGGACTCGGTGAAAGGCGCGGCCGCCGTCATCGCTCTCAACTCGGCGGACACGCCCGCCGTGCTGCCCTTGGTCAGGGACCCGCGCCGCCTGGTGCCGCTCAGACCCTTCGTCGATACCGGGGCCTTTGACGCGGCCGCCGACGGGAACGGCACGCGCAAGGCCGAACGGCGCGGCCGGCTCGCGCGGCGGTTCGGGCTCGATCCGGGCACACCCTGGCTGCTTGCCGTCGCCATGATGCGCGAGGGTGACAAGCTGGCATCCTACGAGACGCTGGGGGCGGCGCTGGCCAGGCTGCGCGGTTGTTCCTGGCAACTCGTGGTGGCGGGCGACGGGCCCGCCCGGCGGCAAGTCGAACGAACGCTCGCGCGGGCGGGCGCGGACCGGGTCCGCTTCGCCGGCATGCTGGCCGCCCGGGACCTCGCGCCCCTCTATGGCGCCTGCGACGTCTTCCTGTGGCCCGCGGTTAACGAGGCCTTCGGCATGGCGCTGCTCGAGGCGCAGGCGGCGGGTCTGCCGGCGGTCGCGGGGAACAGCCACGGCGTTGCGGACATCATCAGCCACGGCGAGACCGGCCTTCTGGCGCCCGAAGGCGACGCGGACGCCTTCGCCGGCGCCGTCAGCGCCCTGTTGAGCGATCCTCGAAGGCGTACCGTCATGGCAGAAAAGGCGCGCGCGAATGTGCGGCAGAGCCACGACATCGCCGGCGCCGCCGAAACCCTGAACGCGGCCCTGGCCATCGCGTGCGATACACCGTGCGAGGCGCGAGGACCATGAGCGCCGGCGGCCTTACCACGTCCCTCGCCCTGATCCGCCACGGCGCAAGCGAATGGAATGCGGCGGGGCGCATCCAGGGCGCCTCCGACATTCCGTTGAGCGCCACCGCGCGGGCCGCGGTTCTGACTTGGCGCGTGCCCCCGGAGTTCAGGGATTTCGCATGGACCGCGAGCCCCCTTGCCCGGGCCAGGGAAACGGCGGCGCTGCTCGGGGGCGGGTCGGCGACGATCGAGCCGCGGCTCACGGAGATGCACTGGGGCCAATGGGAAGGGCTGAGGCTGGCGGAGATACGCGCAAGCCTCGGCGCCGTCATGGCCGAGAAGGAGGCGCGCGGGCTCGACTTCCAGCCGCCCGGCGGCGAGAGCCCGCGGCAGGTGCAGGACCGCTTGAAACCGTGGCTCGCCGCGCTCGCGCAAGCGGGCCGACCGACCATCGCCGTGACGCATAAGGGCGTCATTCGCGCCGCCCTCGCGCTTGCCACGGGCTGGGACATGACGGCACGGCCGCCGGCCAAGCTCGACTGGTCGTGCGCCCACCTCTTCACCCTCGAGCCCAAGGGCCGGCTGTCCGTCGCGCGGCTCAACGTGGCGCTCGGCCCGTCACGAGAGCAAGGATGAGCGCCCAGCGCATTCTGCTGTTAGTTCAACACTTGCGCGGCATCGGGCATTTGAAGCGCGCCGCGGTGCTCGCCCGCGCGTTTGCCCAGGCAGGCATCGACATTGACTTCGTCTCCGGCGGCATGGCGGTGCCCGATCTCGATATCGGAGCGGCCAATTTTTTCCAGTTGCCGCCCGTGCGCAGCCCCGACGATACCTATTCCGAGCTCGTCGACGAAAATGGCCGCCCGGCGGGCCCCGGACTCCATGCACGCCGGCGCGATCTTTTGCTCGAGATCTTGCGCGCGGGCCGCCCGGACGCGGTGATCGTCGAGATGTTTCCTTTCGGGCGCAGTCAGGTCCGCACCGAGTTCATTGCGTTGCTCGAGGCCGCGCGGGACCGCCGTCCGCGTGCTTGCACCATCTCCTCGGTGCGTGACGTCTTGCCCGCCAAACGCACGCCCGAACGCTACGAGGAAATCGCCGACGAGGCCCAGGCCTACCTCGATTACGTCATGGTCCACGGCGACCCCGCCTTGATTCCGTTCGAGGCGAGCTTCCCTCCGGCCCGGCGTCTCGAAGGGATGCTCCATTACACCGGTTACGTGGTGAACGGCGGGCGCGGGCCTGAGCGTGGAGCCGAAGGCTCGCCGCAAGGGGAACGGGCGGCCGGGACCGGGGAGGTGGTGGTCTCCGCGGGAGGAGGAGCCTTCGGCAAGGATTTGCTCGACGCGGCGCTCAAGGCCCGGGCCTTGTCGCGGCATGCGTCTCGGACCTGGCGGCTGATCGGGGGTCCGAATCTGGACGATGCGGATTTCCGCGCCCTCGAGCGCGCCGCCCCGGACGGCGTGGTGATCGAGCGGATGCGCCGCGATTTTCCCGAACTCATTTCCCGATGTGCGGTTTCCGTCTCGCAAGGCGGTTATAATACGGTCATGGACATTCTCAGGACTTCCGCCCGCGCCGTTCTGGTGCCGTTTGCGAGCGGCCGGCAGACCGAGCAAAGCTTGCGCGCCGAATACCTCGCCCGGCGCGGCGCGGTAAAGGTGCTGGCCCAGGCCGACTTGACGCCGCAGACACTCGCCGCGGCCGTCGACGCCGCCGCGGCCGGTCCGCCGGCCGCGGCGGCGGGCGTCAATCTCGAGGGCGCGGCCACGGCAGCCCGCCTCGTAAAGGGCTGGCTTCGGAAAGGATGCGGAAGGTGACCGAGAGCACAGCGGCTGATCCGCCGGGCGCGGGCCGCGGCTGGCGCTATCCGGCGAAGGCCCTCAAGGGCGATTACGCGCGCGCCGGCCTCGGGTTGGCGCTGACCAGCACACCGCTGCTGTTCGCGGCGCCGTCCACCCCCGTCTTCGTCATCTTCGGCGGACTGGCGGCGCTGTTTCTCGTCTTTGGCCTGCGCACCTGGGCGCGTCAGTTGACCGTGGTGGAGATGACGGAAACGGAAATATCGGCCGGCGGACCCAGGTTCATCTCGGGGCGCACCTCCGACCGCGTCACTCTGGCCTGGAAGGACGTGAGCGCGGTCAAGCTCGGTTACTTCTCCACCGAGCGCGACCGCGCCAAGGGATGGATGCATTTGAAGCTTCAAGGCGGCGGCAAAACGCTGCGCCTCGAATCCGATCTCGAAGGGTTCACGACCGTCGCCGCCCGGGCCGCGACCGCCGCCACGGCCAATGGCCTGCCCTTGAACGCCGCCACGCTCAACAATTTCAAGGCCCTCGGCATTACCGTCGAAACCGCCGAGACCGCCGAGCCGGCGGAGACGGTCCGGTGACCGAGATCCTCAAGGTGGACGACCTTCACGTCGCCTTTCGCGTCCATGGCGGCGAAGTCAAGGCCCTCAACGGCGTCTCCTTCAGGACCCGTGAAGGATCGACGGTCGCGCTCGTCGGCGAATCCGGGTCCGGCAAGACCGTCGCCTCCCAGGCGATCATGGGCATCCTGCCGAAGACCGGGCGGATTACCGGCGGCAAAATCCTGTTCACCGACCCCGCCGGAAAAGCGGACACAATGGACGGGGGCGACGGCGCGGTGTCCGCGCCCACCACGGACATCGCCAAGCTGGCGCCGCAAAGCCCGGAGATGCGGGCGATTCGCGGCGGACGCATTTCGCTGATCTTCCAGGAGCCGATGACCTCGCTCTCGCCGCTGCACACGGTGGGCGATCAGGTCCGCGAGTGCCTGCACCTGCACCGCGACGTGAGCAAAAAGGAAGGCCGGGCGCTGAGCGCCGAGATGCTGCGCCTCGTCGGCTTTCCCGATCCGGTACAGGCAATGCGCACCTACCCGTTTGAACTATCGGGCGGCTTGCGCCAGCGGGCGATGATCGCCATGGCGCTGATCTGTCGCCCCGCGCTGCTGATCGCCGATGAGCCGACCACGGCGCTTGACGTCACCATCCAGGCCCAGATTCTCAAGCTTATGCGCGACCTGCAGGCGGAACTTCACATGGCGGTGCTGATGATCACCCATGACCTCGGCGTGGTTGCCAACGTCGCGGAGGAGGTCGTGGTGTTGTACCGGGGCCAGGTCATGGAAAGCGGCACGCTCGAGGACGTATTCCGCAATCCCGCGCACCCTTATCTCCGGGCGCTTTTGCGGGCCGTGCCGCGATTCGACCTCAAGCCCGGGGAAAGGCTCACGCCGCTGCGCGAGATCAAGCACGACACCGGCCATCTTCTGGCCGCCAAGGAGCACTGGCCGGAGGACGCCGCTACCGTCGATGCCGCCGGCCCGCTTTTGAAAGTGACGGGGCTCACCAAGAGATTCAGCATACGCAAGGGCAACTTTTTCGGCGCCGGCGGTGACGGGCTCGTGACCGCCGTCGACGATGTGAGTTTCGAGCTCCGGCGCGGTGAGTGCTTGGGCCTCGTGGGCGAAAGCGGCTGCGGCAAGACGACCCTCGGCAAGTTGCTGATGCGGGCCGTGACCCCGGATCAGGGCGAAATCGTCTTCAACGACCGGGGCCAACCGGTCGACGTGCTGGACCTTGGCGAGAAGGAATTGAGCCGGTTCCGGCGCAAGATCCAGTTCATCTTCCAGGACCCGTTTGGATCATTGAACCCGCGCATGACGGTGTTCGACATCATCGGCGAACCCTTGATCATCCACAGGATAGGCGATGCCGCGCTGCGCGCCGAAATGGTCAAGGAGCTGTTGCGCGTGGTGGGCCTCGACGCGCGGGCGCTCAACCGTTATCCCCACAGCTTTTCCGGCGGCCAGCGCCAGCGCATCGGCATCGCCCGGGCCTTGGCGCTCAAACCCGATCTTTTGATCTGCGACGAGCCGGTCTCGTCCCTCGACGTCTCGATCCAGGCCCAGATCCTCAATCTGCTGGAGGATCTGAAAGAGGAACTCGATCTCAGCTACCTCTTCATCTCGCACAACTTGGCGGTGGTGAACTACATCTCCGACCGCATCATGGTGATGTGCGGCGGCAGGCTGGTGGAGGTGGCCCCGCGCGAGGTGTTGTTCCGCGATCCCATCCATCCCTATACCAAGGCGCTGCTGGCGGCCGTTCCCGATCCCGACCCGGACCAAAGACTCGACTTTGCGCAATTGCTGGAGGAGAAGGCGTCGGACTCCACCCGGTGGCCCGCGCCCTTCACCATAAACGACGAGGCCCGGCCCCGGCTTGTCGGCCTTGGTGAGGACCATTTCGTCCGCGCGACGGACGCGGCGGGCCTGCGGAGGGCTGCGTCATGAGGGCGCGGCTCTGTTCCCGGGCCACATTGGTGCTGGCGTTGCTGGCCGCAGCTGGCTCGAACGCACCCGCCGGCGAGAGGCCGGTCAAGCTCGTGGATCCGCTGTTCTTCGCCCACTCGGTGGCCCTCGGCGACCTGCCGCCGGTCGAGGAACGCGTGCCGGAAACACCCGCCATCGCCAATTTCGAAGCGCCGGGCCAGCGGCCCGGGAAACACGGCGGCACCTTGCGGCTCGTGATGGGCCGCACGCGCGACGTGCGGATGATGATGGTGTACGGCTATGCCCGGCTCGTTCGCTACGACACGAGTTACGAGATCGTCCCCGACGTCCTCGAGCGCATCGAGGTCAAGGAGAATCGGATCTTCACCCTGTATCTGCGCAAGGGACACAAATGGTCCGACGGCCAGCCCTTCACGGCCGAGGATTTCCGCTATTACTGGGAGGACGTGGCCAACAATCGAGAGCTGTCGCCGGGAGGCCTGAACAAGGCCCTGGTGGTCGCCGGCGAAAAACCCCGTTTCGAGGTCATCGACAGGACAACCCTACGCTACGCCTGGTCGAAGCCCAACCCCCATTTCCTGCCCGCGCTGGCGGGCGCCGCGCCGCTGTTCATCTACCGGCCGGCCCATTATCTGAAGCGGTTTCACGCCCGCTATGCGAACCCCGGGACACTGGCCCGGCTCATCAAGAGGCTGCGCCTACACAACTGGGCGGCGCTGCATGACCAGAAGGACAACCAGTACCGTTTCGACAATCCCGATCTGCCCACCCTGCAGCCCTGGATCAACACCACGAGGGGCCCGTCGCAACGGTTCATCTTCCGGCGGAATCCTTATTACTACCGGATCGACCCGAACGGCCGGCAACTGCCTTACATCGACCAGGTCATCATGAACATCGCCAGCCGGCGGCTCGTCGCCGCCAAGACCGCGGCCGGCGAATCGGACCTTCAGGCGCGCAGCCTGTACTTCAAGGACTACACTTTTCTCAAGGCGAACGAGAAGCGGAACCGTTACGAGGTACGCCTGTGGCGCACGGCCAAGGGCGCCCATCGCGCGCTTTATCCCAACTTGAACGTCAAGGATCCCGCGTGGCGCCGACTGTTTCGCGACGTGCGCTTCCGCCGGGCGCTGTCGCTCGCCGTCAACCGCCATGAGATCAACCAAGTCCTCTATCACGGTGCCGCCATCGAGGGGAACAACTCGGTGCTGCCGCAAAGCCCTCTCTTCAGGCCCGAGTACCGCGCGAGCTGGGCCCGGTTCGACCTCGAGCGGGCCAACGCGCTGCTCGACGAGGTGGGTCTGACGGCAAGGGATTCGCGGGGCATCCGTTTGCTGCCCGACGGCCGCCCCATGAACCTCATCGTCGAGACCGCCGGTGAGTCTAGCGAACAGGCCGACATTCTCGAGCTGGTCCAGGATTCATGGCTCAAGATCGGCATCAAGCTTTATACCAAGCCCAGCCAGCGGGAGGTGTTCCGCAAGCGTATCATGTCCGGCGAGACGCTGATGTCGATCTGGGCGGGACTCGACAACGGGGTTGTCACCGCCGCGATGAGCCCCGCCGCACTCGCGCCCAGCAACCAGTACCAGCTGCAGTGGCCGCAATGGGGACGGTATTATGAGACCCAGGGGCAGGGCGGCAGGCCGCCGGAACTTCCGGGCGTCAAGGAGCTGGCCGAACTCAACGCCGCCTGGCTGCGCGCGACCAGCCGCGAGGAGCAGGAGAAAATCTGGCACCGGATGCTCGCCATCCACGCCCGCGAGGTTTTCACCATCGGCCTGATCGCCGGGGTGCTGCAGCCGGTGGTGGTCAGCAACAGGCTCAAGAACGTGCCCGCCCAAGGCATGTACGCCTGGAACCCCGGCGCCTATTTCGGCATTTACAAGCCGGATACCTTCTGGTTCGGTGTTGACCGCTAGCTCGGCCGTCGCGGCGTGATGAGCTAGGCCGGGGCAAACGTGCAGTCGAGACGGCCATGTTCGGTTACCTGATCCACCGCATCTTCATCATGATCCCGACGCTGCTTCTGATCAGCGTCCTCATCTTCGTCATCATCCAGCTGCCGCCGGGGGATTATCTCACGACCCTTGTCAACGAGCTCCTGAGCCAAGGCGAGACCGTCAACGAGGAAAGACTCGAGTTCCTGCGCCGGCAATACGGCTTCGACAAGCCACTGATCGAGCAATATTTCCTGTGGTTCGCCGGGATGCTGGAGGGGGATTTCGGCTTCTCCTTCGAGCACAACCTACCGGTCACCGATGTGGTGGGCGACCGGCTGTTCCTGTCCTTTGCCGTCGCCTTCGCCACCATCCTGTTCACTTGGGCGGCCTCCTTCCCCATCGGCATCTATTCCGCCACCCACCAATACAGTTGGGCCGATCACGGGCTCACCTTCATCGGTTTCATAGGCCTGGCAACGCCGAACTTCCTGCTCGCGCTCATATTCCTTTATCTGGCCAATGTCGCCTTCGGCACCTCCATCGGCGGTTTGATGGATCCCCAGTACATCGACGCGCCCTGGAGCTGGGAAAAAGCAGGTTCGGTTCTGGCACATCTTTGGGTTCCCGTCGTCGTCATCGGCACATCGGGCACCGCCTCGATGATCCGGCGGCTGCGCGCCAACCTCCTGGACGAGCTCGAGAAACAGTACGTGATCACGGGCCGCGCCAAGGGGCTGCCGCCCGTGCGCCTGCTGCTCAAGTACCCCTTGCGCATGGCGCTCAACCCTTTCATCGCCGATATCGGCAACCTGCTGCCCCACATCATTTCCGGGGCGGCCATCGTCTCGGTGGTGCTGTCCCTGCCGACCACCGGGCCGCTGCTCTTGCGGGCGCTGCAAAGCCAGGACATGTACCTCGCGGGCTTTCTGCTGATGGCTCTCGCGTTCCTCACCGTCATCGGCGTGCTGATCTCGGACCTGGCGCTCGCCGTCCTCGATCCCCGCATCCGGCTCCACGGGGGACTTCGACGATGACGGCCCGGTCGAATGCGACACCCAACCCGGCGCTCGCGCACTTCGTCTCGAGCGCACCGTTCGACCCCCATGAGGTGGAGTCCCTCACGGCCGAGCAGGAGCGCTACTACCTCGCCTCGCAGTGGCGGATGATGTGGTGGAAGCTGAAGCGCCACCGTCTGGCCGTGGCCTCGGGTATCGTGCTTCTGGTGATGTACGCTTCCATCCTGGTCAGTGAAATTCTCGCGCCCTACAACCTCCATAGCCGGCATACGGATTTCATCTACGCGCCGCCCCAGGGCATCCATCTTTTCCATGAGGGCCGCTTCGTGGGGCCGTTCGTTTACGGCTTCGATTACCGGCTCAACAAGGAGAACCTCAGGCGGGAATACAGCGAAAACCCCGCGGTCATTCAGCCCTTGCGTTTTCTCTGCCTTGGCGACGCATACGAGTTTTGGGGCCTCGTCGGCGGGCGCTTTCACCTGGTCTGTCCGGCCGAAGGAGGCACGCTGTTCTTGCTCGGCACCGACCGGCTGGGGCGGGATATGTTCTCGCGCATCATCCACGGGGCGCGCATCTCGCTGACCGTCGGTCTCATCGGCATCACCGTCAGCTTCGTGCTCGCCATGGTTTTCGGGGGACTCGCCGGCTATTACGGCGGTTGGATCGATCACATCGTCCAGCGCCTGATCGAGGTGCTGCGCTCCTTCCCGGAACTGCCCCTGTGGATGGCCCTGTCCGCGGCCCTGCCGGTCACCTGGAGCCCCATTCTGATCTACTTCGGCATCACCATCATCCTCGGGCTCCTCGATTGGACGGGACTCGCGCGCGCCGTGCGATCGAAACTCCTGGCGCTGCGCGAAGAGGACTTCTGCTCGGCGGCGATCCTCATGGGCGCGCGGCCGCAGCGGGTGATCGGGCGCCATCTCTTGCCCAACTTCCTCAGTCACTTGATCGCCTCCGCCACCCTTTCGGTGCCCAACATGATCCTCGGCGAAACGGCGCTCAGCTTCCTGGGGCTCGGCCTGCGTCCGCCGATCACGAGCTGGGGCGTGCTGTTGAGCGAGGCCCAGAACATGAATGTCGTGGCCCTTTACCCGTGGCTGATGCTGCCGGCGGTGTCGGTCATCGTCGTCGTGCTGGCCTTCAACTTCTTCGGCGACGGCCTGCGCGACGCGGCGGACCCCTATCACTGACCACAGCACCAAGGCGCGCCGCCCGCTTGGCCGAGGACGGCCGGGCGGGACAGCGGCGGCTGCGATAGGACAACACCGAGGCCCAAGGCCGCAAAACGAAGAAACAGCGGGCGGAGACCCTGAATACGACAGGCACCTACTCCACCGCCCGCAATCCGCTCTACCTTGGCAACTACCTGGTGCTGCTGGGCGTACTGCCCTTCTCCCTCCGCACCGTCTTACGCCGCCAGCACGACGGGTTGTTTTTCATCGTCGTGGCATTCACGCTCATCGAACCCAATGACGATGTCCTGTTACAGGTCGATTAACCCAGTCATCCGCGAGTGGCCGAGCCGACGGGACAAAGACCATGCGCA
>CBESNX010000007.1:0-16441 GCA_965531025.1 uncultured bacterium | reverse complement strand
CCGCCAAGTGGAGTCGATGTCGACGCCCGGCCCGCCGTCGCGGACGGGGTCGCTGTCTTCTTCCCGGTGTCCTGCGTGCGAAACTTCGTCGCCCGAAACCCGGCAGCTGCTGCAGATCGGGCTTGCGCAGCAAGCGAAGTGTCAGATTCAGTACGCGAGGCCGCCGCGGCCTCAGCCCTCGCGCGTGATCCAGCCGCCGCCCAGGACTCGCTCCCGGTCATAAAAGACGCAGGCCTGTCCCGGCGCCACGCCGTGCTCGGGGATAGCCAGTTCCACGTCCGCGGCGTCGCCGTCGCGCCCATAGACGGTCGCCGGCACGGGCGCCTGGGTCGAGCGCAGCTTGACCGTGACCGTGACGCCGGCCTCGGGCAACTTACCTTCGCCCAGCCAGTTGACGTTGCGTAACGACAGGCGCTCTCGCGCCAGCGCCTGCTTCGGCCCGACGACGACGCGCCCGCCCTCGGGCTCGATCCGGACGACATAGAGGGGCTCGCCCCCGGCAATGCCGAGGCCCCGGCGCTGTCCCACCGTGTAATGAATGACGCCTTCATGGCGGCCGAGCACGGCGCCGTTTACATGCACGATCTCGCCCGGCCGCCCGGCCCCGGGGCGAAGCTTTTCCACGATCCGCGCGTAGCCGCCCTCGGGCACGAAGCAGATGTCCTGGCTGTCCGGCTTGGCCGAGACCGGGAGCGCGAACCTTTGGGCCAAGGCCCGGGTTTCATGCTTGCCGGCCATGGCGCCCAAGGGGAAGCGCAGAGACTCGAGCTGCGCTTTCGTGGTGGCGAACAGGAAATAGCTCTGATCGCGCCCGTGGTCGGCGGCGCGGTGAAGCTCGGGGCCGCGATCGCCGATCCTGCGCCGCACGTAGTGCCCCGTCGCCAGGGCGTCGGCGCCGAGGTCCCGGGCGGTGGCGAGCAGGTCCCGGAACTTCACGGTCTCATTACAGCGCACGCACGGGATCGGGGTTTCGCCGCGGACGTAGCCGTCGGCGAACTCCTCGATCACTTCGGCGCGGAACCGGCTCTCGTAGTCGAGCACGTAATGAGGGATGCCCAGCCGCTCGGCCACGGCGCGGGCGTCATGGATGTCCTGGCCGGCGCAACAGGCGCGCGGCTTGCCCACGGCCGCGCCGTGATCGTAAAGCTGCAAGGTGATGCCGATGACCTCGAAACCTTGCTCGACCAGAAGCGCGGCGGTGGCGGACGAATCGACGCCGCCCGACATCGCGACCACCACGCGGGTCTCGGCGGGCCTCTTGTCTATACCGAGCGAATTTATGGGTGAATCCATGGGACGAATATAAGGTCTCCGCACGCCCGCGCAACCGTGCAAGCGGCGGTTCAGCCCGCGGCGTTAAGTCCCATGTCCCAGAACGCCGCCTCAAGGCGGGTGGCCTGACGAAAGGTGGTGACCAGGGAATCGAACCGCCCCGGGCCGCCCCGCCTTTCCATCAGGCGGTCGATGGTGGCCACGGCCTCGCCGGCAACCTTCTGGTACTCCTCGGCCGCGTACATCTCGATCCAGTCGCGGTAAGGGTTGCCTTCGAGCTTCTTCGCCGGATCGGCCGCAAGCTCCGCGCCGATCTCGGCGTAACCGACGATGCAGGGCGCGAGGGCGACGTGAAGATCGAGGATGTCCCCGCTCAACCCCCGCTCCAGAACGTAGCGGGTGTACGCCATGGTCTCCGGGGCTTCCGGCAAGGCCGACATCGCGGCTTCCGATAATCCCCAGCCCGCGCAGTATTTGACGTGGAGCCCCATCTCCACCTCGAGAATGGCGGTGAGCGCGCCCGAGGCCTGGCGCATGTCCGCCAGCGTTTCGGATTTGTAAACGGCAAGCCCATAGGCGCGGGCGAAGTGGATCAGGAACAGATAATCCTGGCCGAGATAGCGCCGGAAACAGGCCTCCGGCAGGCTGCCGTCGGCCAGGCGCCGGACGAACTCGTGCCGGGTATAGGCCCGCCATTCGCCGATGCAGGCCGCGCGCAGCCGGGCGAACAGAGAGGGCTCGGCGAACCGCTCGGTCATGGGTTTCCTTTTCGTCGCCATCAACCCCGCTTGCCAATCAGCGTGTGCCGCTCCTGGGGCCGTCCAGGGTCTTTCAAGTTCCGGCCTTTCGGGTGGACGCGCTCCCGGGCGCGGGGAAAAGCCGGCTTGGCAAAAGGACCCGCCAGGGTGGGACGCTTGCCCGCGGGAACCCGTTCGTCGAGCGATCCCTAATCGCCGAACAAGAAGTTGCGGGTCTCGGCAGGGAGCCTCACGATCAGGCCGTCGAGCTCCTCGCTCATGATGATCTGACAGCCGAGCCGAGAGGTCCTGGCCAGGCCGAAGGCGAGGTCCAGCAACTCCTCCTCGTCCTCGGAAGGTTCCCGCAGGCGCCCGAAATCTTCCGGCTCGACGATAACGTGGCAGGTCGAGCAGGCGAGCGAACCCTCGCACGCCCCTTCGATGGCGATGCCGTTGCTGTGCGCAATCTCGAGGACGGAGAGCCCCACCGGAGCATCGACCTCATGACGGGTCCCGTCGGGAACAATGAAGGTCATCTTGGGCACAGGACCGTACTCCGCCTACCTCATGCACGACAAGTCATTGTCTTGCGCCCCGGCATGCCGGGGCGCCGCGACGTCTCTGAACCCCTCCCTTTTGCGCCGTCCTTGTGCCAAGCACCCGACCTTGCAGCGCTGAAGGCCCGCTTCAGCGCGCCGCCCTTTTATTTGCTGTCCGCGCCACTGCCCTCGCCGGGGGCGCCCCATGGCGGGCCCTGCCGCCGCAGCCCAGTAACCTCCCTCACCACCTCTTCGACGGCATAGTCGATTTCCGCTTCGGTGGTGAAGCGGCCGATGCCGAAGCGTATGGAAGCATTGGCGAGCTCGTCCTCGAGCCCGATGGCCTTGAGCACGTAAGAAGGCTCCAGCGCCGCCGAGGTGCACGCCGAGGCGGTGGACACCGCCAGGCCCTTGAGCGCCGCCATCAGGGATTCGGCATTGAGATGGGCGAAACTCAGATTCAGGTTGCCCGGAATGCGGGCGGCGAAATCGCCGTTGATAGGGACCTCGGCAAGTCGTCCGCTAATGCCCTCGTACAACCGGTCCCGCAGGCGGCGGATGCGCTCCGCCTCTTCGGCCATTTCCCGCTCTGAGAGCGCCGCAGCCTCGCCCAGCCCAACGCAAAGGGGCGCGGCCAACGTGCCCGAGCGCAGTCCCCGCTCCTGTCCGCCCCCGTCGAAAAGAGGAGCCAGGCGCACGCGCGGGCGGCGCCGCACGTAAAGGGCTCCGATGCCCTTCGGCCCGTAAACCTTGTGGGCGGTGATGCTCATGAGGTCGATGTTCATGTCATTGACATCGAGCGGGATCTTGCCGACCGCCTGGGCCGCGTCGGTATGAAGGAACACCCCGCGCTCGCGGCACATCGCACCGATTTCCGCGAGCGGCTGAATGACCCCGATCTCGTTGTTCACCGCCATGATCGAGACCAGCACCGTGCGTTCGGTAAAGGCGCGTTCAAGATCATCGAGGTCGATAAGGCCGGTCCTTTGGACCGGAAGATAGGTGACCTCGAGACCTTCGCGCTCGAGCCGGCGGCAGCTCTCGAGTACGCACTTGTGCTCGGTGACACAGGTGATGATGTGGTTCTTCTTCGTCTTGTAAAAGCCGGCTACACCCTTGATCGCAAGGTTGTTGGATTCGGTCGCGCCCGAGGTGAAGATGATCTCCTTCGCATCCGCGCCGATGACGCTCGCAACCTCCTCGCGGGCCTTTTCCACGGCCTCTTCCGCTTCCCAGCCGAACGCGTGGCTCACCGAATGGGGATTGCCGAATTTATCGGTCAGGTAAGGTAACATCGCCTCCAGCACCCGGGGATCCAGCGGCGTGGTCGCCTGGTAGTCGAGGTAAACCGGCGTCTTGAGCGCCGCGGTCTTGGTCACGGGCTGTTGCATCACCACGCCGCTTCGCTCCATCACGCCGCCGGCACCGCCGAGGCGGACTTCGCGCCCGCCCGGGCGTAAAGGCCGCGCCAGGCGGCAAGGAATGTGTCGATGTCCTGGCGCCGGCTCCGCCACCCGAGACTCACGCGAATCGCGCTCGAGGTTTCGTCCTCGGCCGCCCCCATGGCCCCCAGCACGTGGGAGGCGGCCACCTTGCCCGAAGAACAGGCCGCGCCGGCGCTCACCGCGATGCCCGCAAGATCAAGGGCCATCACCTGGGTCTCGCTGGAAACCCCCGGCATGGTGAAACACGACGTGTTGGCAAGGCGCCGCGCCCCCCTTCCGAAGACCTTCATCCCAGGTGCGATGGCGCCGACGCGGGCCTCGAGATCATCGCGCAGACGCGCAAGCCGCGCCTGGCCCTCGAGGTCCTCGCCAGCAAGATCGCAAGCCGCGCCGAACCCGGCAATCGCCGCGACGTTCTCGGTGCCGGCACGCAGGCCCCGCTCCTGCCCGCCGCCCGCGAGCTGAGCCGCCAAGGCAATCCCTTGCCGAACCACCAGCGCGCCGGCGCCCTGGGGTCCGCCCATCTTGTGGGCCGCCAGACTCAGAAGATCGGCGCCAAGGGAGGCCATCTCTATGGCTATCTTCCCCGCCGCCTGGATCGCATCGCAGTGCAGAAGCGCACCGCGGGCATGGGCGATTTCGGCGGCCTCGGCCACGGGTTGGATGACGCCGGTTTCGTTGTTCGCCAGCATCACCGACACCAGGGCCTGCCCGCCATCGGACCCACCGTCCGGCTGACTGTCCAAGATTTCCGCAAGCGCCTCGGGATCGACGACCCCGTGCCGGTCGACCGGCGCGATCTCGGCCCCGCAGGCCGCGCGCTCGGCGGCGCGAAGAACGGAATCGTGCTCCACCGCCGAGACGATGAGCCGGCCGCGGCCCGCGCCCCTGATTGCCAGGTTGTTCGCCTCGGTGCCGCTCGAGGTGAACACGACCTCGGACGCCTCCGCCCCGACAAGGGCCGCGACGCGCGCCCGGGCCTCCTCGACCGTGCGCCGCGCCAGACGGCCGAACCGGTGCACGGACGAAGGGTTGCCGCAGGCCTCAAGCGCCGCCGCCATCGCCTCGCGGACGGAGGCTTTGAGCGGCGCCGTGGCGTTGTAATCCATGTAGACGGCGCGATCCATGCCGACGGATTTGACCTCGCTACTCGGCGGCCGAGGCTGCCTTGCGGTAAATCACGCCCGACATGCCAAGAACGCGCATCTCGCAGACATCCGCGAGCGACACCGAGCTCAGAAAAAGATGGATATGGTTACCGAGCTCTTCCCACAGATCGTGGGTCATGCATCGGCCATTGTCTCCGGTGCAGCCCATCGGGGACCCCGGCATGCATCGGGTCGCGCGGATCGGTTCGTCGACCGCCAGAATGATATCGGAAACCCGGGTCGCCTCGGTCGGATGGGACAGCAAATAGCCGCCGCCCGGTCCGCGCACGCTGCGCACCAGCCCGCCCTTGCGGAGCTTGGCGAAAAGCTGCTCGAGATAGGACAGCGAAATCTCCTGGTGTTGGGCGATATCCGCAAGCGCCACCGGCCTGCCGAGGCTGCGGCTGGCCAGATCGACCATGGCCATCACGGCGTACCGCCCTTTCGTGCTCAACCTCACCGGTGCTCTCCCTTCATGCGCATTCGATGCTTCCCCTGACGGGGGCGGCATCCCCGAAATCGGGAGCCGCGACTTGGCTGCTAGATCTTCGTTGCCGTTGCCGCGCTCTTCGGCGCGTCCTCGGCGCCGGCTTCCGTTTGGCGTTCGACGGCGCCGAGGTCATCGCCGGACTTCTCCAGCCGCCGCTCCAGCTCCGCGATTCGGGCGCTGAGGGTCGTCACTTCGCCATGTAGCCCGTCGATGGCGTGGGCCACCGGGTCGGGCAGATCCGCCGTCGTGCCGTAAGCGCAGAACTCGGACTCTTTCAGCTTTTCGCGGGGCGCCACGACCCGCGCCGGGATGCCCACCACGGTCACATCCGCCGGCACGTCCTGGAGCACAACCGCGTTGGCGCCGACGCGCGCCTTGGCGCCGACGGTAACCGGCCCGAGAACCTGGGCGCCGGCCCCAACGATGACACCGTCCTCGAGGGTGGGGTGACGTTTGCCCTTGTTCCGCGACATGCCGCCCAGGGTCACCCCCTGGTAAAGGGTCACATCGTCACCGATCTCGGAGGTCTCGCCGATCACCACGCCCATGGCGTGGTCGATGAACAGGCGCCGTCCGATGACCGCCCCCGGGTGAATCTCGATACCTGTTGTAACGCGCCCGATGTGAGAGAGAAACCGCCCCAGCAGGTACAGCTTGCGCCGCCACGCGGCGTGGGCGACGCGATAGACCAACAGGGCATGGAAACCGGGGTAGCAAAACACCACCTCTATGCGGGAGCGCGCCGCCGGGTCGCGCGCAATCATCGAGTCAATTTCGTCGCGAAGATTCTTGAAAAACATGGCGCCGTTTATGGTAGTATTTACAAGGTGTTGTTCACCTGATGTCCTCCAGATCCACTGTTCGCTCACCACCGGTATCCAATTTCGCCAGCGTGATCGTCATCAGTGATCGCGAGAACACCGCGCCAACGATGCCGGCCCGAACAAGGAACGAGAGGAACCATGGCTTCGCTGACGACTACCTATATAATTTACCCGAGTGACATGATCAAGTTCAGCCGTCGTTAGATGAACACCATTGCCGCCAATAACCTAGTCGATGGGTCGGGTTTTAGAATGGGGCCCGGCAGGCACACTTCGGCCCCAGAGGTGTGCGCATGCCGGAAGTGATCTTCAATGGCCCGGACGGGCGGCTCGAAGGCCGCTACCAGCACAACGGCGCGTCCAACGCACCGGTCGCGCTTTTGCTTCACCCCCATCCCCGGCACGGGGGGAGCATGAACAACCAAGTCGTTTACACCTTGTTCCAGACCTTCGCGCGGCGGGGCTTTTCGACCTTGCGGTTCAATTTCCGGGGAGTCGGGCGCTCCCAGGGCACGTTCGATCACGGCCAGGGCGAACTCAGTGACGCCGCGACCGCGTTGGACTGGTTACAGAGCCACAACCCCGACGCTTCGCGCTGCTGGATCGCCGGCGTTTCCTTCGGCGCCTGGATCGGCATGCAGCTTTTGATGCGCCGTCCCGAAATCGAAGGCTTCATTTCGGTCTCGCCGCCGGCGAGGCGTTACGACTTCTCGTTCCTCGCGCCCTGCCCCGCCTCCGGGCTGATCCTGCACGGGGATCAGGACCAGCTGGTCCCCGAATCCGAGGCGGCGAAGCTCGCCCATAAGCTTTCGAGCCAGCGCGACGTCATCATCGACTACCGGGTCGTCAAGGACGCCAACCACTTCTTCCAGGACAAGTTGAAGGAAATGATCGCCCATATCAGCGATTACCTGGACCGGGTGCTGGCGCCGACGAAAGTGGCGAAAGCGAGTTAGCGCGGATATTTCATAAGGGCTCGCGCCGGCCTCAACCCACCGGCCCGCGAATTAGAGCACTATCCCACGGATCTTGCCCCGCGACCCTCAGCCAGGGCGGCGGTGCAACGTGCCGCCGCTGACGGGACGGCCGGCGCCCGTGGTCTCCGGCAAACTCAAGGGAAGCCCACGCAGGGCCCGCACGGCAAGGAAACCGAAGGCCTGGGCCTCCAGGGCGTCGCCGTCCCACCCCGCCGCCTCCACCGGCTCGACGCTGAAGCCCAAGACCCGTTTGAGCAACGCCATCAGGGCCGGGTTGCGCCGCCCCCCGCCGGCGACCAGCCAGCGCCGGGCGGGCGCCGGGAAGCGGGCCGCCGCCCGGCCCACCGCGTGGGCCGTGAAGGCCGTAAGCGTCGCCGCCCCGTCGGCCGGTGACGTCCCGGACAGCAAGGACGCATCGAATGCATTGCGGTCGAGCGACTTGGGGGGCTCGCGGGCAAAGAACGGATGCGCCAAGAGCTCGGCAAGGATCCGGTCGTCGACCCGCCCCCGCCGCGCCAGCTCCCCGTCCCGATCATAGGGCCGGCCGGTGTGTTCAAGGGTCCAGTCGTTGAGCAAGGCGTTCCCCGGCCCGGTATCGAAAGCCAGCAGATCGTCGCCGGCCCCAATCCAGGTGACGTTGGCTACGCCGCCGATATTCAGCACCGCAAGCGGGCGCTCGAGGCCGCGGGATAGCGCCGCGTGATAGAGCGCCGCGAGGGGCGCGCCCTCACCGCCCGCGGCGACATCGGCGCTGCGGAAGTCATCGACGACGTCGATTCCACTGAGTACGGCCAGCAGCCCCCCATCACCAATCTGCCGGGTGCGCCCCTCGCCGGGCCGGTGCAGAATGGTGTGGCCGTGAAATCCAATAACTCTTATATCACAGGGAGTTATATTATTATCCTCGAGTAAACATTTAATGGACTCGGCGTGAATCAGGGTGATCTCACGCGCAAGCTCGGCGATCGCGCTCTGCGGCTCCTCTGTGCCGAGCACCTCGCGCAGCCGTCCCCTCAGTCCCTCGTCGTAACCGACGGTGAGCGCGGGACCGGTCTCATGGACGGCTTCGCCGTCGGTGCGGACCAGCGCCGCATCGACGCCGTCGAGCGAGGTGCCGCTCATCAGCCCCAGTGCCCAGAGAGGTTCAAACGACACCGGCTCCGCCTCCTTCACCCTGCAATCGGCGCGAAACTGTTGCGCCCCGCTCCCGAACCGCTTGCGGCACGTCTTATAACCTGTTTGCCGAACCTCGGCCATCGGGGTCCGGGTTGCAAGAACAGCCCCTGGCGGTTCCGTTGTACGCCAAAGGCGATTGTGCTAAACCACCCACCCTCCCGCGCATCCAAGCGCGACGCCCTGATGGAGCGCAAAACCCCCTCCTTTGAGCGAACACGATTGGCACATATGACCACGGCCCGATCGGAATTTCTGCGCCAGGTGACGGCGCGCGGCTTCCTGCATCAATGCACCGACAGGGAAGGGCTCGACGCGCTGGCCTCCACCAAGACCATCACCGCCTATATCGGTTTCGACTGCACCGCGGACAGCCTGCACGTGGGAAGCCTGGTGCCTGTCATGTTGCTCAGGCTGTTGCAGCAGAGCGGCCACAAGCCGATCGTGCTGGTCGGCGGCGGCACCACGAAGGTGGGCGATCCCTCGGGCAAGGACGAAAGCCGCAAGATGCTCTCGGAACGGGAAATCGCCCGCAACATGGCGGGCATCCGGAAGATCTTTTCAAGATTCATGACCTTTGGCGAGGGGCCCACCGACGCCGTCATGGTGGACAACGCCGACTGGCTCGACGATCTCGGCTATATTCCGTTTCTTCGCGAGTACGGCCGGCACTTTTCCGTCAACCGCATGCTCGGCTTCGAGTCGGTGAAGTTGCGGCTGGAGCGCGAACGCCCGTTCAGCTTCCTCGAATTCAACTACATGGTCCTGCAGGCTTACGACTTCCTCGAGCTGGCCCGGCGCTGGGATTGCGTGCTGCAGATGGGCGGGTCCGACCAGTGGGGCAACATCGTGGGCGGAGTGGAACTCGGCCGCCGGATCGACAGCCGCGCCCTGTTCGGGCTGACCTCGCCGCTCATCACCACCGCAAGCGGCGAGAAGATGGGCAAGACCGCGCGGGGCTCGGTGTGGCTCACGGAGGATAAGCTGTCCGCCTACGAGTACTGGCAGTACTGGCGCAATGCGGCCGACGCCGACGTGGGCCGGTTCCTGCGCCTGTTCACGGAGCTGCCTTTGGACGAGATCGCCCGCCTCGAGGCCCTGGAAGGCGCCGAAATCAATGAGGCCAAGAAGGTGCTCGCCGACGCGGCGACGGCACTCGCCCACGGGACCGAGGCGGCCCGCCAAGCGGCCGAGACCGCGAGGCGCACCTTCGAGGAAGGCGCGGCCGGAGAGGCCCTGCCCACGGTCGAGCTTAAGCGCGCGGAACTCGAGCGCGGTATTTGCGCCTTCGAGATCTTGAGACGCGCCGGGCTTGCCGCCAGCAACAGCGAGGCGCGCCGGCTGATCCAGGGCGGCGGCGGTCGCATCAACGATGCCGTGATCGACAACGAGATGCAACTCGTGACCCTGGCCGACCTCAGCGAGAACGGCGTGATCAAGCTCGCCGCCGGCAAAAAGCGTCACGCCCTGATCCGCGCGGTTTAGGTGCGCGCGGTATTGCGGCGCGATTAGTCGTTTCCGCCGGGCCCTGACTCTGCGTCGGGCTCGTCGGGGATGGTTCTGCCCCCCTCGAAAATGTCGAACACTCCGCGCAGGAACCCGGGCGTAAGGGTGGCCAACGGATTGACGCTGATTTTCGGGTCCTTCATGGGCCCGGACATCCTGTAGGTGGCGGCAAAGACGCCGCCCCCCTCCTCCCCGGTCAAAAGGGTCCCGAGGATGGGGATGTTGCCCAGGACGCTGTTGACCGTGTAGGCGGGCACGATGGTGCCTTTAAGATCCAACTCCCCCTCCTCGAGATTGATCCTGCCCTCGGCCGTAAAGCCGAGCTCGGAACCGGAAGTCCTGGCGTTTTTGAACTCCACCGTCCCGTCGACAAGGGTAAACGGCACCTCGAGGCGTGAGAACGCGATGCCCTGTCCCGACAACAGACTGACGATTCCGGTGAACGAGGCCACGGTCAGAAGCTTGGCCAGAACCGGCGCCTTGACCACGCGGTAACTCTTTATCCTAACCCGGCCCGTGAGCCGCGGATCCGGCAAGCTGTCGTCGTAGGTCCCTTTCACCACCAGCGATCCGCCGATGACGTTTTCCGCGACGTCAAAGGCTCTGAGCACCTTTCCGGCGTCGTTCGATTCGAGTAAAAGCTTGCGCCCCTTGCCCCCGGGCGTGAGGCGGAACTTGAAACGCTTGCCCCCTTCCAATTCGCCGTCGAGCGTGATGGACCGCCAATTTCCGCCGTCGTGGGACATGGCGCCGGTCACATTGGCAAGGTGGCGGCCGGGCCCCAGTCTGACGCGCTCAAGCTCGAGCGACAGCTCGAGCGGCGGCAGCTCGGAGTCCTTCTCGAACCCGATATAGGGCTCGACATCGAGTGCCCGCCCGCTCAAGCCGATCTCATATCCCCCGTCCGGACGCACCGTCACCTCCGCCCTCACGTCGGTCTCGCCGAAGGCCAGGCGGGAGAAGTCAACGCGCGAGATCGTTTTGCCGGCGCGGGCCAGAGCCGCGCTGCCTGCGGCCTTGAGATCCCCCGCGTCAATCGTGAAGTCCTCGACCCTGCTCAAGCGGCCGTCGACCAACGAGCCGGAAATCCGCGCCGCGCCTTCGCTTCCGGCTGCCTTGGACCAACCGATTTCCGGGACGGACATCGAGGCCTCGCGCAAGTCGACGGCGAGCGAGATTTCGCTTCTTTTCCGGTCGATGTCGGTGAGAACGAGGTCCACGTCGACCGGACCCCGCAGGTAGGCGCCGAGGTCGAAGCCGATCCGTTGGCGCGCCGCATCGTCCAGCCGCGCCGTCATTCGATAGACGCTGCGGAACCGCGCGCCCTCGCGGAAGTTCTCGGTCCAGGCGATCTTCACGGCGACGCCGCCCAGCCGGACATCCCCCCTGACGTCCATGCCGCGCTTGTCAAGCTGCAAGGTGAGCGCCCCGCCGCTGAGATCGAGGTCGAACAAGACCTTGGGCATGCGGACATCGCGCAAATTGGCGGCCGCCGCGATTTCGACCTGGCTGAACTTCAGGGCGTCGACGAGCGGCAGCCGCGTCACCAGCCGCACCGCGGTTTCGCCGCCGACGGCGGCCGGGGCAATCCCCAGTTCGCTGACATAACGGAGGCGGGGATGGTCCAGCACCGTGAGCGCGCTCCGGAGCGGCCCCCTGAGAACGACTTCGACGGTGGCGTGTTGATCGTCCCCGTCAAGGCCCGTGACGGCGAGGCTCCCTTCATCGAGCCTAAGGCCTTCGAGCTCGCCCGCGGTGAAGGAAAAGTCCAGCCGGTCATAGGCGATGCGGCCCGTGCCCGCGACATTCCTGACCGGCGGCAGGGGATGGAAATAAATGACTGAAACTCCGGAATAACGCATGGCGCCCGAGACCGACACGACTTCGAGGTCGCCGACGCCTCTTCCCTGGCCCCGGGCGTGAAGCGATATCCGGACTTCGTCAAACGCCCCGTCATCCAGGTTCTTGACCACCCAGCGGCGCGCATTGGGCGCCATCGACGCCGGCCAGTAGCGCTTCAGATCCTCGATGGCGAGATCGCGCGCCTTGGCATCGGCCTTGACCTCGAGCTCGCCGCCAAGGCCCGAAATTTCGGCCGTGACCGTGGCCGTCGGCCCGCCCAGGTCGACGACGAACTCGTCGACCGTCAGCCTGCTCAGGCCGTCCCAGAGGCGGCCGCGCGTCTTTATCCTCTGCACCTCGAGTGCGTCCTCGAAAAGTTCGGGCAGGGAAACCGAGCCCTTACCTGTGGAAAGGTCGAAGCTGAGCTCCCGCAGGCGGCCGCCGAGACCGGCGGTGAGATTCACCTCGCCGCTGACCGGCACTTGGAAGGCGGACAAGGGGCCAAGCAGCGGCGCGGCGGCCGCAAACCGGGCCGGCTCGATATCGGCGAAGCCGACTTTAAGGACGACGTCTCCCTCCCCCATGTCGTAATTGCCGGACAGATCGAAATGGGCTTTGCCTCCCCCCACGGCGAGGTCGAGGGACGCCTCGCCCCTGACCCCCCGCACGTCGCGAAAGATCTCCACGTCGACCGGCGACGCATGCCAGGACAGCGCCCGGCGCTGATCGTCGAGTGTAAGGTCCGCGCCAAGGATGCTGACGGATCTGAGATACCCCATGGCGCTGCCCGGATCGGGCGGCCTCAGAAGACTGGCCACCAACCGCGAGAGCATGTCCTCGGCCGCGCCCGGGGCCGGGCCGCCCGCCACCGGGAGGCCGGTGAAAAGCTTGAAACCGCCTTGCTCGGTGCGCACGATCGTCAGCCTGGGTCCAATAATCTCGAGGCTTGTTGGCGCAATCAGACCCTTGATCAGGGCGCGCGCACTCAGGCTCAGGGACAACTCGGGGACCGCAGCGCGCTCGACCCCCGCGGCGCCAACGACCCGCACCCCGCGCGCCCGGATATCGAGGGTGCGCTCCCATCCCGCCCAGGTCAGGATGGTTTCATCGAGCCGCACCGTGAAGGACCCGTCGGCGGGACTCAGGGCCTGCTCGATGTGCGGCGTGAGGAAGTGAAGCGGCAGCGGCCCGGCCGAAAGGCGCAGGGCCGCAAGCACGAGCAACACGGCGACCCCGGCGGTGAACATCGCCAAGACTTCGAGCAGCACTCTGGACGACCGGCGAATCACTTGCGCTATAGCCCTTGGCTCGCTTGACCCTTGTTGCGAGTTCCCGCAGTGTGCGGCAAATCGCGGCGGCAGGAAACAAGACAGTTGTACTTTCTAACCGATCCGAGCGCCCTGCCGAAAGCGGCAGATCATGAGCGCGCCGCTCTTGGCCTGGAACGCTGGCGGGAAACGGCGGCTCGAACCGATGATGAGGGGCTTGCCGATTTTGTCAACGGCCTTGCCGAGAACCCGGCCGGGCGCGCCTTGCTCGAGGCCATTTTCGGCAACAGCCCCCACTTGACCCACATTACCCTGTTCAACTGCAATTTCTTCCGCCATCTGCTGAACGTGGGCCCCGACGCCGCGTTTGCGGGTCTCCTTGCGGAGCTCAGGGAGCAAGCCGCCCCGGCGGGCGACGGCGCGGGCGAAACAGAGCGCATCATGGAGGCGCTGCGCGCCGCCAAATCCCGGGCCGGCCTGCTCGTCGCCCTCGCCGACATCACCGGGACGTGGCCTCTGGAACGGGTGACCGAATGCTTGAGCGACTTCGCCGAGGCGGCCCTATCCGTCGTCACGGCCCATCTCCTGCGCGAGGCCGCGGCCTCGGGCGAGATCGAACTCAAGGAACCGGACGACCCCGAACGGGACTCGGGCTTCGTCGTCCTCGGCCTGGGCAAGCTCGGCGCCCACGAGCTCAATTTCTCGAGCGACGTCGATCTCATCGTGCTTTATGACGACGAGCGCATCGCGTATTCGGGGGAGCGAAGCCCGCAACAATGCTTCGTGCGCTTAACAAGGGGGCTGGTGCGCATGATGGAGGAGCGCACCAAGTCCGGCTACGTGTTCCGGACCGACTTGCGCCTGCGCCCCGATCCCGGCGCGACTCCGCTTGCGCTGTCTGCGCTCGCCGCCGCAACCTACTACGAAAGCATGGGCCAGAACTGGGAGCGGGCGGCGCTGATCAAGGCGCGCCCGGTGGCGGGCGACCGCGCCGCCGGGCGCGCCTTCCTGGCGCAGCTCCGGCCTTTCCTGTGGCGCAAATTCCTCGATTTCGCGGCCCTCCAGGACATTCATTCGATCAAGCGCCAGATCAACGCGCATCGCGGCGGGCAAAGGATCGCCCTGGCCGGACACAACATCAAGCTCGGACGCGGCGGCATCCGGGAGATCGAGTTCTTCGCGCAGACCCAGCAGCTCATCTGGGGCGGGCGCGACCCGAGCCTGCGCACGCAAGGAACCTGCGAGACGCTGCGCGCGCTTAGCGCTGCGGGACGGGTCACCCCGGCCGTGGCCGACGAGCTCGCGGACGCGTACAGGTTCCTGCGCCGGGTCGAGCACCGCCTCCAGATGATCGACGATCGGCAGACGCACAGCCTGCCCAGGCAAGAGAAGGAGCTCGAGGCGTTGGCCGTCTTCCTCGGCTACGACGGCGTCAAAGCCTTCGCCGACGAGCTGATGGGCCGCCTCGGCTGCGTCGAGAAACATTACGGGGAGCTGTTCGAGCAGGCCCCATCCCTCGGCGGGCCCGGCAACCTCGTGTTCACCGGCGCCGAGGACGACCCCGACACCCTCGAGACGCTCGCAAATCTGGGTTTTGCGGACGGCTCGGCCATCTCCGCGCACGTGCGGGACTGGCACCGGGGCCGCTACCGCGCCACCAGAAGCGCGCGCGCCCGGGAACTCCTCACCGAACTGATGCCGGCGCTTTTGGCGGCGCTGGCAAAAACCGCGAACCCGGACATTGCCTTCATGAACTTCGACGGCTTCCTCAAGCGCCTGCCCGCGGGCGTGCAGCTTTTCTCGCTGTTTCGCGCCAACCCTTACCTTTTGGACCTGCTGGCGGAAATCATGGGGAGCGCGCCGCGCCTGGCCCGCTATCTGAGCGCCAACCCGTCCCTGTTCGATTCCGTGCCGACCGCGGGGTTTTTCGAGCCCCTGCCGGACGCCAAAGTGCTTTCCGCGGACTTGGCCGAGGCGCTCGAGCAAGCCCGGGATTACGAGGACGTGCTCGAGATTTGCCGGCGCTGGGCCAATGACCGCAAGTTCCAAGTCGGCGTGCAGATCTTGAGAAGCAGTCTCGACGCCGACGGCGCCGGCGCGCATCTTGCCGACATTGCGGAGGCGATCCTTTGCAAGCTCTTCACCATTGTCGGGGAAGACATCGCCGCGCGGCACGGGCGCGTGCGCGACGGTTGCATGAGCGTATTGGCGTTCGGCAAACTCGGCGGGCGCGAGCTCACCGAAAACTCGGACCTGGACCTGCTGTTCGTCTACGACGCCTCCCCCGAGTGCGCGCGCTCGGACGGCGCAAGGCCATTGGCGGTGAGCCAGTATTTCGCGCGGCGGAGCCAGCACCTGATCAGCGCCCTCGCGGCGCTGACAAGCGAGGGGCGGCTCTACGAGGTCGACATGCGCCTGCGCCCTTCGGGAAACGCCGGCCCCATCGTTTCGAGCTTCGACGCCTTCATGCACTACCAGCGGGACGCCGCCTGGACCTGGGAGCACATGGCGTTGACGCGGGCGCGCGTGCTCACGGCGGAGGGAGAGCTGGGCGCGCGGCTCGAGGCCGGCATCCGCGAAATCCTGACCCGGCGGCGCGACGAGGCCAAGCTCGTCGCCGACGCCGCCGACATGCGCGAGCGCCTGGAACGGGGCCACCCCGCCAAGTCGATCTGGGACGTCAAATACACGCGCGGCGGCCTCGTCGACGTCGAGTTCATCGCCCAGTATCTGCAGCTGCGCCACGGCCGGGAACACCCCGAGGTCCTTTCCACCAGCACCACCGGTGCGCTCGAGCGGCTCGGCGAAGCGGGGCTTCTGGAACCCCGCGTCGCCGCCGGGTTGATCCGGGCGAACCGCCTGTGGCGCAATATCCAGGGCATGCTGCGGCTCACCGTCGAAGGGCTCTTCTTCGAGGCCGAGGCCCCCGCCGGGCTCAAGGCCGCGCTGGCAAGGGCCGCCGACCGGCAAGACTTCGACGCGCTTAAAGAAGAGATGACCGCGACCGCGGAATGGGTGCATGCGATGTTCATCGAGCTGATCGCAAACCCGGCCCGGAGCGCGACCCGCGAGCCGGCGCAAACGGCTAATGAAGACGGGGCCAGGTAAAGGACGGTGTACGCGAAGATACGCCAAACGCCCCCGGACCCCCTTATACGGGATTTCAGAAATTTTGATTCGTTGTATCGGCTCTCACGTTTCGACATGCTCAACGTGAGGC
>CBESNX010000006.1:0-17324 GCA_965531025.1 uncultured bacterium | reverse complement strand
CGTTAGCTATAGGAGGCCGTTGTCAAAGGGAACATGCGCCGATGAACCAGCGGCCGACACCGACCGGGAGGGAGATTTCCGGCACCAAGCCAGGCGAATCGGCGCGGCCGACGGCACTGGCTAGGCTCTTTGAGGGCCGCTCGGAAACCCAGCGCGTTCGGGCCGACACGAAACCGAGACGGACCAGGACGTGAGAACGACAAAAGCGATTTCTTGGACCCACGCGGTGTCGGCGGCTTGGTTGATGGCCGGATGCGCCGGTCCGACCGCGCCGGCAACGTTCGACCTGGGCGCCGCCAACCGCGTCTTCGCCGTCGGCTATCAGAACATCTACGATCTCTATATCGAGCCGGTGGATATGGGCGAGCTCGCGGTCAACGGGCTGAACGGCCTGAAGGAGATCGACCCGGCGCTCGAGATCGGCCGCTCAGGCGGAAAGATTCAACTGGTCCTCGGCCAAATCCCGGTGCGCGAGTTCGACTCCCCCGACCCCGGCGACACGGACGGCTGGGCGGCCCTGAGCGCCGGAGTCATCGCCGCCGCGCGCCGGTTTTCCCAGCCGCTCGACAATGGAAGGGCCGAAGAAATCTACGAGGCCGTGTTCAAGGCGGCGCTTTCCGGGTTGGACGGCCACAGCCGCTATGCCAGCGCCGATGCCGCCCAGGACTACCGCGCCATGCGCGAGGGCTTCGGCGGCATCGGCATAAAACCGCGTTTCGACGGCCAGGAGGTGAAGGTGGCCGCGGTGTTGCCCGATACCCCGGCGGATCGCTCCGACCTCAAGGTCGGCGACCTGATCACCCACATCGACGGCGTGCCGGCCGCGGGACGCACCCGGAAGGAAGTGATCCGGCAATTGCGCGGACAGGTGGGATCTCGGGTGAGCCTGACGGTGAACCGCAGGGGTGTGGCCGATCCCATCATCGTGCGCATCAAACGCGCCCTGATCATCCCGCCGATGGTGCATTTCGAGCGCAAAGGCAACATCGCTTATTTGCGGATTACCGGTTTCAACCTGAACACCGCCTACAGCCTCGCGCACGCGCTGAAACGGGCCCAGGGGGAGATGGGCCCGGAACTCAAAGGCATCGTAATGGACCTGCGCAACAACCCGGGCGGTCTCTTGGAGGAGGCGGTGGGGGTGGCGGACGTTTTCCTGGCCAGCGGCCGCATCGTTTCGACCAGGGGGCGCCATCCCGACAGCCAGCAGCTGTTCGAGGCCGGGGGCGGGGACCTCGCCGGCAGCCTTCCTCTCGTGGTCCTCGTAAACGGACGGTCGGCCTCGGCTCCCGAGATCGTCGCCGCGGCCTTGCAGGACCGTGGCCGCGCGGTTCTCGTCGGCACCAATTCCTACGGCAAGGGGACGGTTCAGAACATCACCCGCCTGCCGAACGACGGGGAGCTGATCCTGACCTGGTCGCGGATGCACGCGCCCTCGGGTTACTCCTGGCACCGGCTGGGCCTGTTGCCGACCATCTGCACCAGCCTCGGCGGGGATGACGCCGCCGAGATTCTGGAAAAGCTCCGCCATGGCCTGCTCAGGACCGCCGTCACCCTGGCGGCCTGGCGGGCGGCGGCAGGAGGAGACCAGCAAAAACTTGCCGGTCTGCGCAAAGCCTGTCCGCGGGAAGAGAGCAAGCGTGACATCGATCTCGACCTCGCGTTGCAACTCCTGGCGGACCGGCGCCTCTATGCCCAGGCGCTGGAGCTGTCGGCGGCCGCGCTTCCCGCCCCCTGACGCGAAATCGCCGCTTGGACGGGGTTGACAGGGGCGCCTTGGGCTGTATCTTGCCGCGCGTGAACGCGCGTCGCTCTTTCGCGGGAAGGACTTAGATGGCAAAGGCAAACACGATTGTCGTCAAGCTGGAAAGCTCCGCCGGCACCGGTTTCTATTACGTGACGAAAAAGAACCCGAGGAACACGACCGACAAGCTCGAGTTCCGCAAGTACGACCCGGTGGTGCGCAAACACGTCCAGTTCAAGGAAGCGAAGATCAAATAGCGCGGCGAGAGCCGTCGGCCGAAAACGTCGAAAGCCGCCCGTGGGCGGCTTTTTCCTGAGCGGCTCGGAGTCGCTAACCCAGTACCTTTTCGATGACTCCCATGAAGCTCGTCACCGAGATCGGCTTCGCGATATACGCTTCGCAACCCCCTTCGCGGATCTTTTCCTCATCTCCCTTCATGGCGAAGGCGGTGACGGCGATGACCGGAATGGACTTCAGTTCCTTGTCGTCCTTGAGCCACTTCGTGACCTCCAGGCCCGAGACCTCCGGCAACTGGATATCCATCAGGATCAGATCGGGGCGATGCTCACGGGCGAGCTCCAGGACCTCCATCCCGTCCTTGGCCTGCACGGTCCCGTAACCATGGGCCTCGAGGAGGTCATGGAACAGCTTCATGTTCAGCTCGTTGTCTTCGACAATGAGGATGGTTTTCGCCATCGCGCCTTTCGCCTGAATTCCCATAGCCCGGTTTACTTAGCAGATAGAGATTAACGAATATATGCGCCCGTGCCCCAACAGCCGGGAATCCTGAATCGATACCACGACCGTGAGGTCCAAGCCTTTAAGATCGCCGTGATCAGGGTTACTGTTCCGGAAGCCACCGGTTCCATCGACAGACGGGCGAAAGTGCGGTTTTCATCGGCGGGGATTTCCATGCTTGTCAAAGACCTCCCGGGCGATGTCAGGGTGATGGCGGATGCGTATCGGCGTTGACCTCGGCGGCACCAAGATCGAGGCCATTGCCCTCGATGGCGGCGGCGCAGAGCTCAAGCGCCTGCGCGTGAAAAGCCCTCGAGGCGACTATGAGGCCACCATCCGCGCCATCGTCGGCCTGGTCGCCAAGATCGAAAAAAGCGTCGGCCAAAGGGGCAGCGTCGGGATGGGCATTCCGGGGACCATCTCGCCGGCCACGGGGCTGGTGAAGAACGCCAATGCCACCTGGCTCATCGGCCGGCCATTCGACCGGGACCTGGCCAAGGCGCTGGGGCGTTCGGTGCGGCTGATCAATGACGCCAACTGTCTCGCGCTCTCCGAAGCGACCGACGGCGCGGGCGCGGGCGCCGGGATCGTCTTCGGCGTGATCCTCGGGACCGGCGTCGGCGGCGGCATCGTCATCGACGGGAAGGTGGTGGCCGGCGCCAACGCCATCGCCGGCGAATGGGGCCACAATCCCCTCCCCTGGCCCAAGGATGACGAGCGTCCCGGCCCGCCCTGCTATTGCGGCAGATCAGGCTGCATCGAGACCTTTCTTTCGGGGCCGGGCTTGGCGCGGGACTATTTCGCCGCGACGGGCCGTGAACGCGCGGCCACGGAGATCGTGGCGTCGGCCGAGGCGGGCGATGCGCCCGATGCCGAGGCCGCCGCGGCGCTCGAGCGCCACGAAGAGCGGCTCGCCCGGGCGTTGGCCGGGGTGATCAATATCCTCGATCCCGACGTCATCGTCCTCGGCGGGGGGCTCTCGAACGTGCGGAGGCTGTATCGGAACGTGCCGCGGCTGTGGCCGCCCTTCGTCTTTTCCGAGCGGGTGGACACCAGGCTCGTGCGCGCCCGCCACGGCGATTCGAGCGGCGTGCGCGGCGCGGCGCGGCTGTGGCCCGAGGGCGGCGAAAACCGCTGATGCCCCCGTCATCCCCCAAGGCCGACCCCTGCGGTCCGTCATACGGCGCGGCGCCCGGCGCCGGTCAGCACGCCGGTTTGGCAAGCGCCTCGATCCGCTCGAGCGTCGCGAGCAGGGTGAAATCGCCGTAATCGAGAACCAGATCCCCGGCCACTCCATTGTCGAAGAGCCGCACGCCGAGCTCGTAATCGGGCTCGGGCGCCGAGCTCTGCACGGGGAAAAAGGCCAGGCGCATGCGCCAGGACGGGCGGCTCGTCAAGGCCTTCCCGCCAGCCCCCTCTCCCTTCGCCTCTAATGCGGGGCCGATGACGGCGTTGACTTCAAAGGGGCCGTCGAGGCTCGAGCCGTCAAAAACGATACGCGACATCCGCTTGTCGCCCGCTTGCGCCCGGTCGATGAGCTGCGCCACGTGCTCGGTCGGGAAGACGGCCCCTTTCGGCAGATGGAGCTTCTTGCCTTCGGGCCGCGTAAAGGCCGCAACGCCGCCCATGCCCGAACCCTCAAGCGACGCCCTGCCCCTGAGATCGTCGATCACCGTTCCATTGCGCATATTTCGCACGGTGAAGCGGTAGCTGAGGCCGTCTTTCGATTCCCAGCTCGAGAAACTGGAATCGGTTTCCACGATTCGGTTCTCGATGTTGGACAGCTGCAGCCGAATCTGCTGCGTGAGCGTCCAGCCCTCGCAAGACTCGGCCCATTCCATGTACATGGCGCCGCTGGCGCCGATGATGCCCGCTGCCGCCCGCATGGCGCCCAGCTTCATGCTGTAAAAGGCGCGGTGGGGAGCAAGCTCGATGGCGTAAGCCGTGCCGGCGAAAGCGCCAAAAACAACGAGGACGGCCAGGACAACACGTAATGACGAACCCTGCCGGTCGACCATGATACTCCTTTGCGCAAAATGCGCGAAAAGCGGCCGCAATCCCCGGGGGAGCCAATTATGTCATTTATTGTCCTTGGCCGATAGTCCTCGCCCGTTCGACCTCACGGCGGCCCGCACATCCACACGCCCCGGGGCCAACGAAGCCCGGGCCGAGGAAGCCCGGGCCAAGGAGGGAGGGGAAAACCGGCCCCGGCAAATGGGAAACGGCCTAGTTTTTCCGCCTCGGCGGGTCGAGCCGGATGTGGAGCTCCTTGAGGCGCGCCTCATCGACCGCCGCCGGGGCGTCCATCAGCAGGTCCTGGGCCTGCTGGTTCATGGGGAACGGGATGACCTCGCGAATGTTCGGCTCGTCGGCGAGCAGCATGACCATGCGGTCGATGCCGGGGGCCGAGCCGCCGTGGGGCGGCGCCCCGAACTTGAACGCCTTGAGGAGGCCGCCGAAACGGGTTTCAAGCTCTTCCTTGCCGTAGCCCGCGATCTCGAAGGCCTTGTACATGATCTCCGGCAGATGGTTGCGGATCGCGCCGCTGGAGAGCTCGACGCCGTTGCACACGATGTCGTACTGATGCGCCCTGACGCTCAGCGGGTCCTGGCTCTCGAGCGCCTCGAGCCCGCCCTGGGGCATCGAGAAGGGGTTGTGGCTGAACCCGATCTCTCCGGTCTCCTCGTCGCGTTCGTACATCGGGTAGTCGACCACCCAGCAAAAGCGGAAGCAGTCCCGCGCGATCAGTCCCAACTCCTCGCCCAGTCTGGTGCGCGCCTCGGCCGCGAACCTCTCGGCCGCTCTTAGCTCCTCGCAGACGAAGAAGACGGCGTCGCCGGCGCCGACGCCGGCGGCCTTTTTGAGCGAACCTTGCCGCTCCTCCTCGAGGAATTTCGCGACCGGCCCCTTGCCCTCGCCGCCGGCGAAGACGATGTAGCCGAGACCCGGCGCGCCCATCTCGCGGGCCCAGTCATTGAGCTTGTCGAAGAAGCTCCGCGGGCGCCCGGCGGCACCCGGCGCGGCGATGGCCCGCACCACCGCGCCCCTGCCGACGGCCTTCGCGAACAGGGAAAATTGTGAGTCCCGGAACACGTCCGTCGCGTCGGCGATGAGGAGCGGGTTGCGCAGATCCGGCTTGTCGGTGCCGTATTTGAGCATCGCCTCTGCGAAGGGAATGCGTGGAAACGGCGGCTTGGTGATCTCGCGGCCGCCGCCGAACTCCTCGAAGGCGCCGCTCAGCACCGGCTCGATGGCGGCGAACACGTCCTCCTGGGTCGCGAAGGCCATCTCGAGGTCGAGCTGGTAGAATTCGCCCGGCGAGCGGTCGGCGCGGGCGTCCTCGTCCCGGAAACAGGGCGCGATCTGGAAGTACTTGTCGAACCCCGCGATCATCAGCATCTGCTTGAACTGCTGCGGCGCCTGCGGCAAGGCATAGAATTGTCCGGGATGGTGCCGGCTGGGCACCAGATAGTCGCGGGCGCCTTCGGGCGAGCTCGAGGTCAGGATCGGCGTCTGGAACTCGAGGAATCCGGCCTCGATCATGCGCCGGCGGAGGGACGCGATGAACCGGCTGCGCAGCACCATGTTGCGTTGCATCTTCTCGCGTCTGAGATCCAGGAAGCGGTAGCGCAACCGTGTCTCTTCGCCGTAGTCGGCGTCGGTGTTCACCTGAAGCGGCAAGGGATCCGCGTTCGCCAGCACCTCGAGTTCGGCGATGGCGACCTCGACCTCGCCGGTCGGAAGTTTCGGATTCACCGTATCCGCCGAACGCTCCACCACCGGCCCGGACACCGTGATCACGCTTTCGAGGCGCACATCCGCCGCCGGCTCGAAAATCGGACTCGCGGAATTGATCACGCACTGGGTGATCCCGTAATGGTCGCGCAGGTCGATGAACAGCAGATTGCCATGGTCGCGCTTGCGGTGAATCCATCCGGAAACGCGGACGGTCTCGCCGACGTGATCCGCCCTGAGCTCGCCACAGTTATGGCTCCGGTAGGGATGCATTGAACCGCCTCACAAAAGTGCCGGGACGCGGCCGGCGCCGCCCCGCCCGGGCCGAGTTGCGACTGAAAACGCGATCGAGGTTGCGAACCCCATCGTCGCCGCAAAAGCGCATGGAAGGGGGCCGAATGTCAAGCCGCGCAGGTCATTCTGTTGCAACGCTTGACCGGGGTGTTTTCCCTACCCCCAAGCCTATTTTAGCGGATGGGCGGGCCTGCCGAGCAGCGGTCCCATGGCGCTTTCGCCGCCCGCCCTTTTTCGTGTATAGCTTGCGGCCATGCTCGTCATCTCAGACACGCCGACCCTCGCCGGGTTCTGCCGGCGCCTCGAGCAAGCCGATTACATCACCGTCGATACCGAGTTCATGCGGGAAAGGACCTATTGGCCGCGGCTCTGCCTCGTCCAGGTCGCGGGGCCCGACGAGGCCGCCGTCATCGATGCCCTGGCCGAGGGCATCGAGTTGGCGCCGCTCCTGCAACTCATGACGAATCCCAAGGTGCTCAAGGTCTTCCACGCGGCGCGCCAGGATATCGAGATCTTCCACCAATTGAACGGCGCCATTCCCGCGCCCTTGTTCGACACCCAGATCGCCGCCATGGTGTGCGGCTTCGGCGACGCGGTGGGGTACGAGACCCTGGCGGCGAAGCTCGCCCATGCGCGGATCGACAAGTCCCTGCGCTTTACCGACTGGTCGCACCGGCCGTTGAGCGAGAGGCAACTCAACTACGCCCTTTCCGACGTCACCCATTTGCGGGCGGCCTACGAGAAGCTCAAGCGGCGGCTCAAGCGGACCGGGCGGTCCGGCTGGCTCGAGGAGGAGATGGCGGTGCTCACCGATCCGCGGACTTACGCCCAGGACTCCTATGAGGCGTGGCGCCGGCTCAAGACAAGAAGCTCGGACCCGCGTTTCCTCGCGGTGTTGCGCGAGGTCGCCGCGTGGCGCGACAAGGAAGCCCAGCGCCGCGACGTCCCGCGCAACCGCGTGATCAGGGATGACACGGTCCTCGACATCGCCGCCCAGAGGCCCGGGGCGGCACGGGACCTCGACCGCACCCGGGGGCTCGTCCGCAACCAACGCAGCCCGAACAGGAACGAGGAGATCCTCGAGGCCGTGGCCCGGGGCCTCGCCTTGCCCGAGGACCAGTGCCCGCGGCTTCCCGAACGGGTGGCGCTGCCGCGCGGGCTGGCGCCGATGGTGGATCTCTTCAAGGTCTTACTCAAGATGAAATGCGAGGCCGCGGACGTCGCCCAGAAGTTGGTGGCGAGCAACACCGACCTCGAGCTGATCGCCCTCGATGACACGGCGGAGGTTCCGGCGCTCTCGGGCTGGCGGCGGACGGTGTTCGGCGAGGACGCGCTCGCGCTCAAGCACGGACGGCTGGCGCTCACCATCGAAGGCAAGGCGCTCGAATTGGTCCCTCGTGACCGCGAAACCCCCGTCGAGAAAGCTTCGGCCAAGGGCGGCGCGGCGGCGCTCGCCGGGCGACCGTCCCAAAGCGGCTGAGCGAGTCGCGATCTTCACAACCCGGTCTCGAGGGACTGCGCGGAAGAAGCCGCCGGTCGAGGTGGAAGGGCGGTTTTGGCGGCGGCGTCAGGGCGGCGTCATGACGTGCCGCGGCTTGAAATCGCCGCGTCCCTCCGGGGGCGGCGTCATATCACCGAGAACCCGAGGCAGTTCCTAACGGGTTTCGAACAATCTCGGCGCTTCTCGGGGCCAGCCCGGAGATGACGGCAAACCGAGCCCTTGCAGGCCATAGCCACTGCTTGTTCGGTTTCCACTCAGGCGCCGGCCTTCGCCCCCGGCGGTTCGGGCCGTGGCTCTTGGGTCAATCCATCGTCTCGTCCCAATCCGAATCCGGCTCCGCTTCCGCATCTATGCTCGCCTCGGCCGCCTGGGTAACGGCGGAAAGGATCAAGTGCGTCGCGTGCTTTCCGGTCGGCGCAGGGTCGAAAACGTATCGGCCGAGAAACATGGCGGTCTCACGGGGGCGGTTGGATGGTCCGCCGATCCCGGCGTACGGCAACGAAGTGGTTTCGCTTCACGCGTCGTCGGCACGCGGCAGGGGCCGTCCGTCAATCGGTTCACCACCGTTCGGGTGATCGCACTCTTTGGCTTGTCTTCTCAGCCGCAGACTGAGAAAGAGAGTCTCCGGCGCCTGTCACCGCAGTCAGGCCAAGCGCCCCAGCGCGCCGTTGTTTGGAATCGTTTTATACGCGGAGGGGGAGTAAGCTATCCGTATATCCGCCCGTGCAACGACCGCGCTGCACTGGCAGCCCAGCTACCATTGAACAGGGAGGGTCTCCCATGTCCACTCTGAAGAACGGCGCCATCGACGTTTCACGGCACCATAAGCCGCGGAACCTATCGGACCGCCTTGCGCTCGGGTTCGTGAAGATGGCGCGTTTCTTCGCGGACACCTTCTTCGCGAAGCGCTATGGCCACCGCGCCATCGTTCTGGAAACCGTTGCCGCTGTCCCCGGCATGGTGGGTGGGGCGTTGCAACACTTGCGGTCTTTGCGCACCATGACGGACGACAATGGCTGGATTCGCACGTTGCTCGATGAGGCCGAAAACGAGCGCATGCACCTGATGACCTTCGTCCAAATCGCAAAGCCAAATCGGCTGGAGCGGCTGCTGATCCTCCTCGCTCAGGGTGCGTTCTACAACGCATTTTTTGCGCTCTATCTGATCTCGCCCCGGATCGCGCACCGGATCGTCGGGTACCTCGAAGAGGAGGCGGTCATCAGCTACACCCAGTATCTGGAAGAGATCGACGCCGGGCGGCATGAGAACGTGCCGGCGCCCCAAATCGCCATACGTTACTGGAAGTTGGCAGATGATGCGCGGCTGCGAGACGTGGTGCTGGTGGTCCGCGACGACGAGGCGAAGCATCGAGACGTCAACCACGGGTATGCCGATACGCTCACGGGCGCTGATCGCCCGGTTGCCGCGCGCCCTGTCGAGTAATGCGTTGGCGTTGCGGCATGCGAGAAGCGTGAATCAACAAGCGGATCACGCTCACCATCGTCGTTGACGCGCCACCGTCGGTTCCGCCCGAGGCGGAAACGTCGATTGGAGCGTGGCGGGTGTCTTGTCCGCGGCATCGTCGCTTGCGGCAACTGTCACACGCCGCTGCCGCCCGCGGGTTGGCAGGCTATGGCAGGCTATGTACCGACAACGGGGTCCTTTCGGTACACACCCAGACCAGGCTACACAGCGCTTTGCGTTGCCGGCTTGCGGCGCCGGAAACGTTCCAGCCAACCATCGGAATGGCCTTCGGACTGTCATAGCCAATCGTGTCGAGACCGGGGGCGTGTTAGCGTGATCCGATTGCGGCGGTGCATGTTCAAAGCGGCCAAACGGCGCGGAAAAACCCCGAACGAGGAGTCAACCTGCAACCATGATTGATTTATACACCTGGACCACGCCCAACGGCCGCAAGGTCTCCATCATGCTGGAGGAACTGGGGCTACCCTATGACGCCCACGCCATCAACATTGCAGAGGGCGAGCAGTTTACGCCGGACTTCCAGCGGATCAGCCCCCACAACAAAATCCCGGCGATCATCGACCGCGAGGCTGGTGTCGAGATGATGCAATCCGGTGCAATCCTGCTGTATCTGGCCGATAAGACTGGTCAGCTGCTTCCGGAAAGCGAAAAAGGCCGGTTGAAAGCGATTGAGTGGCTGATGTGGCAGATGGGCGATGTTGGACCAATCCTTGGACAGGTGCACCACTTCGTCAAATACAATCCCGGCAAGGCCCCCTATGCCGAGGAACGCTTTATGAAGGCGGCAAAGCGGTTGTATGGCGTTCTCGAGCAGCGCCTTACCGACCATGAGTACCTGGCCGACGAGTATTCAGTCGCCGACATTGCCACCTGGCCTTGGATCGCTCGCCACGACTGGCAGACCATCGATCTCAACGAATATCCGAACGTCAAACGTTGGTATGTGACGATGGCCAATCGCGCGGCGGTCCGGCGCGGCTTCGACGTGCCCAAGAAAGTTCAGGAAATTCCAATGCCCGCGGCAATGTCATGAAACCGACTGGTACCGGACGCGGGGCTGGGGAAGCGCACAACGCGATGCACAAATAATTGGGGGTATGAAACATGGAAGAAAATTTGGGTGGCACCGAAAAGCTCGGTAACTGGATCGAAAAAATCGGCGCTCGGGTCGGAAAGATCGGGGGCAAGATCGGCAATCAGCTGGTGGATGGATTCCATCTGCTGGCCTTGTTCGTCATTGGCGGAACCGTCGTGTGGTCTGCGGCCCATGCGTACATTGGAATGATTGAACAGGGTTCCGCGGCCTTACAGGATATCCTGCTGCTGTTCATTTACCTGGAGCTCGGGACCATGGTCGGAATCCATTTCAAGACCCATCGCCTGCCCGTGCAATTTCTGCTTTACGTCGCCATCACTGCGCTGACCCGCTTGCTGATAATAGAGATCAAGACCATGTCGGACCCGCGTATCGCGTTTATTACGGGCGCCATTGTCGTACTCACCCTTGCGGTGCTCACGCTGCGTATCGGCGAGAGCAGGTTCGCTTCCGACGAATCCGCCTGAACGACATGTCCCCGGGCGGGGTAGCCCCGTAACAGGCCAGCGCAACAATCCTCAGCGCACCGATTGGCGTTTGCGTTCCGCGAGCAGTTTTTCGGCCCGGGCCAGCTGATCCGGGCTCAAGCGGCGCTTCACCATGGCCCGGCGCCGCTTGGCGGCGACGATCCCGCGCTCGCCCGCCAGGCTCAAGAGGACGTAAGCCTCGACATCGTCGCGGGCCACGCCCACCCCTTCGGCGTACATGGTCCCGAGGCGCGCCTGGGCGCGGGCGTGGCCCTGGTCCGTGGCCTTGCGAAGCCAAGCCGCGGCGGCCCCTAAGTTGACCTCTGTGCCGAGGCCCCTCCGGTACATCAAACCGACCTGGTACTGGGCTTCGGCCAGGCCCTGCTCCGCCGCCAGCGTGAGAAGGCGCATGGCCTCGCGGTAATTGCGCTTGACCCCCTTGCCGGCGAAATACTTCATGCCGAGCTGGTAGTGCCGCCGGCTATCGCCCCGCTCGGCGGCACGTTGGTATTGGTCGCCGGCGAGGGCGTAACGGGGCGGCGCCCGAACCGCTTCCCGGTAAGGCCGCCCGAGCCGGACCTGCGCCGCCGCGTCGCCGGGCCGCGCCGCACCCTCCGGCTGTTTGACCTCCGCGACGCCTTCCGCGATCCCACTTGTCGCAAGAACGAGACAGACCGGGCCCGCGAGCAACAGCGCGCGGCCGCGCCACTTATTCTTCTTCTTCCTCTTTTCCCTCATCCCGCTCGGCGAGATAGTCATCGGTGGTGCGGGGCCTCGGGCGCGGTTTCGAGGCCATGGGTTCATCTTGATCGAACTGGTCGATGACGCGACAGTCGGCGCACATCCGGAGCCGGTTCAGCGCTTTCGGGTCGCCCGCGAACATCGAGTGCTCGGTGAGCCGTTCGATGGTCTTCTCGATCGATGCCCCGCCGCCGAATGGCTTGCCGCAGGAGATGCACTTGAACGGCTCCTCCTCCTTGACCAGCATCTCGCGTCTGGCCTCCTCGGTGAAGTTGAACCGGGGTTCCAGTGAAATCACCGATTCCGGGCAGGTGCTGACGCACAGGCCGCATTGGATGCAGGCCTGCTCGGCGAAGCGCAGCATCGGGGTTTCCGGATTGTCGATCAGCGCCCCCGTCGGACAGGCGCCCACGCAGGCGAGGCACAGGGTACAGCCCTCGACGTCAACCTCGACCGCGCCGAACGGTGAGCCCTGGGTCAGCGGCAGGATGTCCTGGGGTTGCGGCGCGTTGTCGTGCAGATGGCGCAGCGCCAGCGTCGCCAGGGTGCGATTGCCGCCCATGGGCAGGAAGTCGGCCGGGGGTATCGGTGACATCGGCTCGAAGCCGTACAGCTGGTCCGAGACCGCCTCCGGGTCTTCCGCGTCGATGATGCCGACCCGTCCGGAACCGTAGCCGAGGCCTGCGAGCGCCGCCTCGACGAGGTCGATCTGCTCCTGAAGACCGGTCAGTTCGTCCCGGTTCTTGGGCCCGATCAGTATCGGCACGCGTTCGGCGCCATAGGCCACCGCGGTGCTGAGAAAATCGAAGCCGATCTGGGTCACCTCGTTGACCGCGAAGGGCAGCACCCGGGCGGGCAGGCCGCGTCCGAAACGGCCCATCATGTTGATCATCTCCTCGCCGTGGCGGATGTCGTGGACCAGGAGCACCGGATCCTTTCCCCCGGCCGTGCGGTAGGCGCGCAGCAAGGTGCGCAGACGCTGGAACAAGGCCTCCTTGGGCGGCAACGCGTAGGTCACTGCGCCGGTCGGGCAGACACTCGCGCACGAGCCGCACCCCGCGCAAATGTGCGGGTCGATGAAGACGTGATCGCCATTGGGCGATATGGCCGAGGTCGGGCAGTTATCGAGGCAGCGGGTGCAGCCGATCACGCCGCTGCGCGAATGGGCGCAGAGATTGGCATCGAACGCGAAGTAGATCGGCTTCTCGAACTCCCCCACCAGGTCGGCGATATCGAACAGCGCCTTCTGCACCGCCGCCGGATTGCCCGGGTCCGGCTTGAAATAGCCGTCGCGCTTCTCCGGCGCGGGGAAAAGCGCCGCCTCACCGGTGACATCGAGGATGACGTCGAAGCGCAGTCCGACGCCGTTCCTTGCCGCCTCGAACTCGAGGCTGCTCCGCGAGGACGGGCGTGGCGGCGCGTAATCGTCGACGCTGACCTCGAAAGCGCCAAGATGGCCTTTGGCGGCGGTGATGGTCCCCTTGAACAGCGCCACGTCGGTGACGCTCGGCGGCAAAACGCCGTCCGGGCGCGTGAGCAGGACGGTGGCATTGAGGCGGCTTGCCAGCTGTTTGGCCGCCTCGACGGCTGCCTCGTCGCGGCCGTAAACCAGCACTCTGCCCTCGGAAGCCAGAGTGAGGGTGTGCACCGGCGGGACATCCAGCGCCGCCTCGGCCAACAGCGCGGCGATTTTCGGCGTCGCGGCGTCCGCCTCGTCCGACCAGCCCGCGCGCTCCCGAATGTTGGTGAAGGTGACCGCCGTTTCCGGATGTGCTTGCTCGATGGCCTCGGCGAAAACGGGAGCCTCCTGGGTACAGCATATGAGGAGCGGCTCGCCGCTCTTCGCCCCGCTCTCGACGTTGCCCAGCTCGGCACGGCAAAGTTGCTTGTGGATGTGGATGCCCTCGCCGTGGGCCTTGCCCAACGCCTTGGCATCCAGCTTCATCGTGCCTTCGCAGTTGCAGACGAAGAGCCTCTTGCCTCCCGACGTCATGGTTGCGCGTCCTACAGATGTGTCCGCTCGCAAGCGGCCCGACAATTCACTCTAGATTAGTTCTAGACTATAGGTCGTGCCATCCCCGCTTTCCATCCTAAAGTCACTTACATATCTTAATCATGGGACGTTATCACGAGTGGACGGGCGTCCTAATGATAACGGGTGATAACGGGCGCGCGATCACGGGCCTTCACCGATGGTTGCCGGTGTCGGTTGCGCGGAGGGCGTGGATACGTCTAAGCTTCGGTCGCGGGCGGGCCGGACAGGCGATTCGGCGCCAGGTCGGCGCCAGGAAGGAAAAGCTAAGGATAAGTTATGGCGGTTTCTGAGTGCATGCCCGTCGGAGTCGTCCTTGAGCGGCGCGACCTCGACAACCCGTGGCAGTCCCATACCTGGCACGCGGTGGCGGTGATCCCGGGGGCGCCGGAGGTGGACGAATGGCGGGTTCTGGCCAAGGCGCCGGGATGGGTGCGGTATCACGCCGGCACTCTGACGCTGGAAATCCACCGCAAAGAAACCGAGGGGTACCGTTTGAACTTGGTGACCACGCAGCCGAAGGTTTACATCGTATTGCGCTACGACGATGAGGCCGAGCCCGGCATCGTGCCGTTCCTGGCGACGGTCTGCCCGTACGAGGCGCAAAACTACCTCGACGGCGACGAGGACCTTGTCGAACCGGTGTCGATGCCCGACGTCGTGGCGGAATGGCTGGGCGATTTCGTCGCCAAGCATCACGTCGACGAACCGCACTACAAACGCAAGCGCGAGCCCTACGATCCGCGCAAGGTGCAATCCCGCCGCGGGCGCCCGGCATGAGGAGGGGTCATGGCTGGCACTGACGAACGCTTCGCCCGACGCTGGTCCCGTCTGAAGCGAGAGGATCGCCGCCGCAAGGACCAGCCGGCCGCCGAGCCTCCGGTCGAATCGGGCTCGAAGGACACGGCATCGCCCGAGGCCGCGGATGCGAAAGCGACGCCGCCGGACCTCCCGGACATCGAGTCGCTGGATAGGGATTCCGACTTTTCCGTGTTCCTCAAGGACGGCGTGCCCGAGGAGCTGAAGAGGCTTGCCTTGCGCAAGCTCTGGCGAACCGATCCGGTTTTCGCCATTATCGACGGCCTCGACGATTACGATGAAGACTACCGGACGGCCATGGTCGTTGCCGAACGCCTCGCAAAACGGGCCGCAAAGACCGCTCAAGGCAAGGCCGACAAGGGCGCAGTGACGAATGAGCGCGAGACAAGGGACAAACGGGACGAACGGCCGGCGCAAGACCGCGCGGAGGCGCCCGCTCAAACCCGACACGAAGACCAGGACAAGGCGTCCTCGGGTGGGGCGGATAAAAAAGATGAGCGGGCTCCTGAACCGAAGCCCAAGGACGACGCCGAGACTGGCTGATCGAGGCTTTGCGGCCGGCTTCCAGCCCCCGCAAATCGGACCTGGCGGGTCGGGCCTCCCCGACCGCCAAATTAGAGCTGCGATGGCGCAATTTTTGTTTGACTCTCGATCGGGAAGCGCTCAACCTGCCTTAGGTACGGGAAAGTTTTTGTATTAAAATTTCCGTACGAAAAAAAGGTTTTTGCAATCGTTTCTCAAGTATCTCAAACCACCGGCAAGAGTGGTAACCGGCAGGAGTGGTCAAAGGGAGGGCGCGCGTGCTCGCCGGCAACGGGGCGGACCAAACAGATCAGCAATCGGTAACCGAGGTCGCGGCGGAGGATATGCTGCGGGCCAACACTTATGCGCTGTTGGCATCGCTCTTTCGCGCGCCGCCTGATGCGGCGCGCTTGGCCGATCTGGCCAAGCTGGGGGTTGACGACACCGAGATGGGCCGTGCGCTGGGCGCGCTCGGGGCCGCCGCCCGGGAGAGCATGCCGGAAGCCATCGACGACGAGTATCATGATCTCTTCATCGGCGTGGGCGAAGGCGAGTTGACGCCTTACGCCTCCTATTATTTGACCGGATTCACTTACGAGAAGCCGCTGGCCAAGCTGCGCATCGAGATGAGCGAGCTCGGCATCGTCAAGAGCGATGATGTCGTGGAGCCGGAAGACCACATCGCGGCGCTGTGCGAAATGATGTGCGGGCTGATTACGGGGGCCTTTGGCGCGCCCGCCGACTTGGCGAGACAGCAGGCTTTCTTCGACACCCATATCGCGCCTTGGACCGAGCGCTTTTTCGAGGACCTGGAAACGGCGTCCAGCGCGAACTTTTACAAGCCGGTCGGGACGATCGGCAGGCTGTTCATGCGCATCGAATTACAGTCTTTCGAGATGGCGGCCTAGCGCCGACGTGTGGCGGGGCTCCTAGGCAGCATACCGCCGCAGCAACACTCGCCACGGGAAAGGGTGAGACAATGAGTGGAAAGGAAAAGCTGAAATCGCCGGGCCGCCGCGCCTTCTTCAGGAAGGCGGGCGCCGGTGTCGGCGCGGTCGGGGTGGCCGCGGTGGGCTTGTCCGGCGCGTCCGTGCAGGCCACGGTCAAATCCGGCAAGGACTTCAAGAAGAGTTCCTATCGGGAAACAGAGCACGTTAAGAAGGCTTACGAATCTTGGCGGTTCTGAGGAACCATCGAACCCAATCGGAGCTCTCAATGAGTTCAGGAGGACACAATGCTTAGAAAGAAGACCAACGGGGTAGCGAATGGCCCCCGTTTGTCGCAAGCGCTGGCCGGCATAGCCGGCGGCGCAATCGACCGCCGGGGATTCCTGAAACGATCGGGGCTTGTCGTCGGCGGGGTTGCCGCGGCCTCGACCATGAAACTCGGGATGGTCAAAAAGGCCGAGGCCCAGGTGACAACAGGCATAAGCGGCGATATCAAGCGCGTGAGGTCCGTCTGTACCCACTGCGCCGTCGGCTGCACGGTCGAGGCCGAGGTCCAAGGCGGGGTCTGGATCGGCCAGGAGCCTGGGTTTGACAGCCCCTTGAACAATGGCACCCACTGCGCCAAGGGGGCTTCGGTCCGCGACGACACCCATGGCGCCCGGCGGCTGAGGTACCCGATGAAGCTGGAGGGCGGAAAGTGGAAGCGGCTCTCCTGGGATAAGGCCATCGACGAGATTGGCGACAAGCTCTTGGCGATTCGCAAGAAGTCCGGACCGGATTCGGTCTATTGGATGGGCTCGGCCAAGGTGAGCAACGAGAACGCGTATTTGCAGCGTAAGTTCGCCGCCTTCTGGGGCACCAATAACATCGACCACCAGGCGCGCATCTGCCACTCGACCACGGTCGCGGGCGTTGCCAACACCTGGGGCTACGGCGCGATGACCAACAGCATGCCGGACATCCGCAACTCGCGTGCGATCTACCTGATCGGCAGTAACGCGGCGGAAGGGCACCCGGTGGCCTGCCAACACATCCTCAGGGCCAAGGAGCAGAACAACGCTCCGCTGATCGTCATCGACCCACGGTTCACCCGCACGGCGGCCCATGCCGATGAGTATGTCCGCTTGCGGTCCGGGTCCGATATGGCCGTGATCTGGGGCACTCTCTGGCACATCTTCGAGAACGGCTGGGAGGACAAGGAAT
>CBESNX010000005.1:0-17345 GCA_965531025.1 uncultured bacterium | reverse complement strand
TGCCCGCGGATCACCCGCTGAGGAGCCTCGAGCACACGGTCATCAGCCCGCATCTCGGATACGTGGTCGAGGACAATTACCGGGTGATTTACGGCGAGGCGGCGGAAGACGTCCGCGCCTTCCTCGACGGTGAACCGGTCCGCGTCCTCAACCCGGAGGTCCTGGAAAACCCCGCCGCCGGCCGACGCCCGGGCCAGCTTTCAGCGAGGGGAAATCCGGGTCAACAGCATCTCGATCGCCGCCTCGACGGCGGCAAGGCGGACTTGTCCGCGCTCGCCGGCGAAGAGGTATCGCCGGTCGATCGTCCCGGCGCCCTTGCGCGCGCAAGCGAGGTGAATGAGGCCGACCGGCTTCGCGGGCGTCGCCCCGGCGGGGCCGGCGATGCCGGTGACGGCGAGGCTGAGATCGGCGGGCACCCGCGCGAGCGCCCCTTCGGCCATGGCCCGCGCCACTTCCGCGCTCACCGCGCCGTGGTCCTGGATCAATGCGCACTCCACGCCGAGAAGCTCCGTCTTGGCCTCGTTGGAATAGGTGACGAAGCCGCGCTCCACCACGTTGGAAGCGCCGGGGATTTCGGTGAGACAAGCCGAGAGCAGGCCTCCGGTGCACGACTCGGTGATGACGAGGCGGAGCCCGGCCCTCTCGCAGGCCCGGATCGCCTCTTGCGCCAGCTCGAGAAGTCTCTCAGGAAACATATTCGAGGGACCGTAATATCTTGAAGATTACAAACATCGCGGCGGCCGCATAGATGGCGGCGAAGAGGTCGTCGGCCATGACGCCGAGACCGCCCGCAAGCTTCCGATTCGCCCAGCCCGCGGGCCAGGGTTTGGTGATGTCCGCGAGCCGGAAAAGCACGAAGCCGACGGCGTAGAGAAGAACGTCCGCCGGGACGAACGCAAGCGTCAGCATCTGCCCCGCCACCTCGTCGATGACGATCTCCGGGGGGTCTTCGACGCCGCGTTTGCGGATATAAACGGCCGCGGCCCAACAGCCCGCGGCGAAGAGGCCGAAGGCTCCGGCGGCGAGGCCCGCGGGGCCGAAAAACGTTTGCACCGCCCAGGCGAGGGGCAGGGCGGCCAACGATCCCCATGTTCCCGGCGCCGTGGGCAGCAGCCCCGTCCCGAACCAGGTGCCGAGCAAAGAGGCAGGGTGCCAGAAGGAAAGCCCGGCCCGCAGGGTCCCCATCGTCACGGGCCGTGCTTTCCGGTTCCCGTTCGCCCCCGAAATCCGGCGACAATGGCCGGGAATAATCTCATGACCCGGTGACCGGCAGTCTCACGGTGGCGACGGCCTGGGCGGCGATGCCTTCGCCCCGGCCCACGAAGCCGAGCTTGTCCGCGCTCGTCGCCTTGACGCTGACCCTGCCTTGGGCGAGGCCGAGGAGTTCGGCGATCCGGGCGCGCATCTTCTCGCGATAAGGCGCGATCCTCGGCCGCTCCAGGACGAGGGTGATGTCGACGTGGCCGATCTTTCCGCCGCGCTCGCGGATCAGCTCCACCGCGCGGCGCACGAAGATTTCGGAGGATGCGTCGCGCCACTTCGGGTCGCCGGGCGGAAAGTGGCTTCCGATATCGCCGGCGCCGATCGCGCCCAGCAGGGCGTCGGTCAGGGCATGGAGCCCCGCATCGGCGTCGGAGAACCCCATGAGATCTGCCTCATGGGGCACGGCAACGCCGCACAGCATGACATGGTTCTCGCCCTTTCCGGCCTCGCCGAAGCGGTGCACGTCGAAGCCCATGCCGGTCCTGACGTCGGCCTCGAGGGCCGCGAGCAGCATCTCGGCCCGTTCGAGATCCTCTTTCGTGGTGAGCTTGAAGTTCCGCTCGCTCCCCGGCACCAGCGTCACCGCCAGCCCCGCGCGCTCGGCGATGGCGGCGTCGTCGGTAAGTTCCAAACCCTCTTCGAAGCCGGCCGCGGAGCGGTGCGCCGCGAGAATCTCGGCGAAGCGGAAGCCCTGGGGCGTTTGCGCCCGCCAAAGGCCTTGCCGGTCGACGGTCCCGGCGATTCGCCCGGCGGCGCCGCGCTTCAGGCTGTCGCTCACCGGGACGGCGGCGATGGCGCCGGGCGTCTCCTCGAGGGCCTCGATCACGCGGCTGATGGTCCCGGCATCGACGAGGGGCCGCACGGCATCGTGGATCAGCACGGATGCGGGCGTCAACGCGCTCAGGCTCTCAAGGCCCAGGCGCACCGACTCCTGGCGGGTCTTGCCGCCCGTCACCGGCGCGAGCAGCTCGAGCCCCTCGACCGCGGTCCGGTAAAGCTCCCGGTCCTCTTCGTGGATCACCACGCGCACCGGGCCGACTTCAGGGTGCCCGGCGAAGGCGATCGCCGCATGGCGCAGCACCGGGACGCCCGCAAGGGGCAGGTACTGTTTCGGGACCTCGAGACGGAACCTTGTCCCGCGTCCGGCGGCGACGATCAGGGCGGCGCACTCGCTCATGGGCATTCCTTCACGAAGCTACGCCCGACACCCTAAACACCCCTCGAATTCTTGCCAAGAGCGCGCTTTGGACAGGCCGGAGATGTCGGCGGTGAAGGGGTCAACGGCTGGGCGCGAGGGGGCGGGTAAGTCGCGGATCACCCGCGGATGCCGCCTGCGGGGCCGGCGAGATAGTGCTCGAGATAGTGCTATAGTCCCGGTCCATGCCGAATGAGTGGATCTTCAGCGCCTCCGCGTTGGCCGCCCTGTGGCCCGCCGCGCTCGTATCCTACGGCGCCGCGCCCCGGGGCGCCACACCGCATGAGGGCGGGACGGGGCGCGGCGCGGTCTATTGGGCGGCGATCGCCGTGGCGGTCGCGGGACCGGTAAGCTGGACCTTCGTGCAATTCGCCGGCGGCTGGCGCACCGGGCTCGCGATGGCGCTGTGGATGACGATCTCCGTCACCATGGTCATTTTCGCGGGCCTCGCGGCTCTGACGCGGCAAAGCTTCCGGCTGACGGGGCTTTTGCTGCCTTACCTATTCCTGCTTGGTGTTTTTGCCACCCTCTCGAGCCACGCCCCGGAAAGGCCGTTTCTGGGCACCGCTCCAGGCGGCTGGATCGGCCTGCACATCGTCGTCTCGGTCCTGACCTATGCCTTGCTCACCCTTGCGGCCGTCGCGGGACTGGCCGTGTTCCTCCAGGACCGGGCGTTAAAACATAAGCGCCCGACCGCTCTCACCCGCGCATTACCGTCGGTCGCCGATGGGGAATACTTGCAGGTGCGCCTGCTTCTTGCATCCGAGGCGGTGCTCGGCATCGGTCTTTTGAGCGGCATGGCGATCCAGTTTTACGAAACCGGCGCGATCTTGGAGTTCACCCACAAGATCGTGTTTGCCCTGCTGGCCTTTTTCGTGATCGCCGGGCTTTTGATCGTCCATTCCAGGTTCGGCCTGGGCAGGCGGCGCATGGCGCGCACCGTGCTCGTGGCCTACCTCCTTCTCAGCCTCGGATATCCCGGCGTCAAATTCGTCACCGACGTGCTGTTGGCCTGAGCACCCGGCGTCGGATCAACATCCTGGGCCGGCGATGGTGTGTCCGGTTTCCCCCCGCACCATGCGTTGCATTTCGATTGAAATGCGCCGCGGAAAGGGGTAGGGTTGCCTAACAATTAATCAAGCTTCTTCACTGCCTAAAAAATGACCAATTCCGTCGGGCTGGTGAAGCCCGCAAGCGCCGCGATCCTCGCCCCCCTGTCGCGCTCACGGATACCGCGAAGCCGCGGCGGACGAGCCGCGCCCTTTACGCCCGGTTGATGGAGAGGAACGCGCCATGACTGCCGAGCCTGGCGGAAAATTCACCGGCGTCGCCGACGCCATGCAGGAGGGCTTCGAAGCCATCCTCAATTCTCTTGCCGACCCGGTCATGGTGGTCGGACCGGACGGCGGGATCCGCTATGTGAACGCGGCGGGCGAGCAGTTTTTCGACGCCAGCGCCCAGCAACTCAAGGCGCAAGGGCTTGCGGACCTGATTCCGGAGGACAGTCCCCTGTTCGCGCTGGTCGAGCAGGTGTGGGAAACGGGCAGCAGCATCTCGGAATACGGCGTGACCCTGGAAACGCCCAAGATCGGCGCCCATTTCCTGACCATCCAGGTCGCCCCTGTCGCCGAAAGCTCGGGCTCCATCGTCATTTCCTTCAGCGAGCGTTCGATCGCGCGGAAGATCGACCGCCAGCTCACCCATCGCAACGCCGCCCGTTCGGTCACGGCCATCGCCGCCATCCTGGCCCACGAGGTGAAGAACCCCCTTTCCGGCATCCGCGGAGCGGCGCAACTGCTGGAACAGAACATCGATCCATCGGACCGTGGCCTGACGCATCTGATCTGCGAGGAAACCGACCGCATCTGCGCCCTCGTCGACCGCATGGAGATGTTTTCCGACGCGCCCCATATCGAGCGCGAGGCGGTCAACATCCACCAGGTTTTCGAGCATGTGCGCAAGATCGCCGAGAGCGGTTTCGCCCGTCATATCCGAATTACCGAAAACTACGATCCCTCGCTTCCGCCGCTCCACGGCAACCGCGATCAGTTGATCCAGGTGTTCCTGAACTTGGTCAAGAACGCGGCCGAGGCGGTGCCCGCGAAGGGCGGCGAGATCATCCTCTCGACCGCCTATCGCCATGGCGTGCGTCTCGCCGTTCCGGGAAGCGACAGCCGCACCAAGCTGCCGCTCGTGGTCAGCGTGCAGGACAACGGGGAGGGGATTCCGGAGGATCTGCGCCCCCACCTTTTCGAGCCCTTCGTGACCACCAAAGTGAACGGCACCGGCCTCGGTCTTGCCCTCGTCGCCAAGATCATCGGCGATCACGGCGGGGTCATCGAGTTCGACAGCGAGCCGCGGCGCACCGTGTTTCGCGTTCTTCTCCCCATATACCAGAGCTCGGAGGGCGGCTGATGGCGGCCTCGACGATCCTGCTGGCCGATGACGATCAGGCCATCCGCACGGTCCTGAGCCAGGCGCTCGCGCGCCGAGGCTTTCGGGTCCGAACCACCGGCAACGGCGCGACGCTCTGGCGATGGATCGCCGACGGCGAGGGCGACCTGGTGGTGACCGACGTGATCCTGCCGGATGAAAACGGCCTCGACCTCATTCCGCGCATCCGCAAGATCCGGCCCGATCTCAGGATCGTCGCCATGAGCGCCCAGAATACCCTGCTCACCGCGGTCAGGGCCGCCGAGCGGGGGGCCTTCGAGTATCTGCCGAAGCCGTTTGACCTCAACGAGTTGATCAACGTGGTCGAGCGCGCCCTCGCCACGCCGGCGGCAAAGGACGCCGGGCAGGGGGGGCAAGAGGAGGAGGATCAGCTTCCCCTGATCGGGCGTTCCCCGGCCATGCAGGAGGTCTACCGGACCCTTGCCCGTCTCGTGGGAACCGATCTTACCGTGATGATCAGCGGCGAATCGGGGACCGGCAAAGAGCTCGTGGCCCGGGCGCTCCACGATTACGGCAAGCGGCGCAACGCAACCTTTGTCGCCATCAACATGGCGGCGATCCCCCGCGAGTTGATCGAAAGCGAGCTCTTCGGGCACGAGCGGGGCGCCTTCACCGGCGCGACGAGCCGCCATTTCGGGCGGTTCGAGCAGGCCGAGGGCGGCACCTTGTTCCTGGACGAGATCGGCGACATGCCGCTGGAGGCGCAAACCCGGCTTTTGCGGGTCTTGCAGGGAGGCGGGTATACCACCGTCGGCGGCCGCACGCCGATCAGCACCAATGTGCGCATCATCGCCGCGACCCACCACGACCTCGGGCAACTGATCCGCCAGGGACTGTTCCGCGAGGACCTGTTTTACCGCCTGAACGTGGTGCCCATGAGGCTGCCGCCGCTCCGGGAGCGCACCGAGGACATTCCGGCCCTGGTGAGGCACTTCTTCCTTCAGGCGGGCGCCGAGGGACTGCCGGTAAAGCGCCTGGATGACGCGGCCATGGAGAGGCTCAAAGCAAATCGCTGGCCCGGAAACGTGCGCGAGCTCGAAAATCTCGTGCGCCGGCTCGCCGCTCTTTACTCCGAGGAAGTCATCGGCATCGACGTGATCGAAGCGGAGCTCGCCGAGGCTTCCGCGGCGCCGCGCGCCGAGCAGGACGAGCACGAGAGTCTCGGCGGCTTGATCGAGCACCGACTGGGGGACTATTTCTCCGCCTACAAGGACGGCCTGCCGCCGCCGGGGCTTTATGACCGCTTCCTGCGCGAGGTCGAGCGCCCGCTGCTTTCCCTGAGCTTGGCCGCGACGCGGGGCAATCAGATCAAGGCGGCCCAGCTTCTGGGGCTCAACCGCAATACGCTGCGCAAGAAGCTACGCGAGTTGGACATTCAGGTGGTGCGCGGCATAAAATGACGGCCGGCCTTGTGGGCGAAGCCCGTGCCGCGTATCTGTGGGCCGAGGCGAGCAGCGGATGTCGTAATGTCGGGTGATACAGCGGGAACCCTTTCCAGTTGGTCGGGGCGGTTGATGGAATGGGCGGGCCAGGTCCGGCTCGCCCGGAAGTTGGCCATCGCCCTGACGGTGGCCGCGATGGCCTCGGGCGTCGCCACCTATGTCGCGCTCACGGGCTCCGCACCGTTTGATCCCGATCCCACGACCATCCTGGTCCTTCTCACTGTGGATCTTGTCCTGCTTTTGTTGCTTGGCGCCGTGGTGGCGCGGCGCATCGTCCAGGTGTGGGCCGAACGCCGGCGCGGCGCGGCGGGATCACGGCTGCATATCCGGCTCGTCGTCATGTTCAGCCTGGTGGCGGTGACGCCGGCCATTTTCGTCGCCGTTTTCTCGGCCCTGTTTTTCAATTTGGGCATCGAATCGTGGTTCAACGAGAGGGTGCGCACGGCGCTTGAGGAGTCGGTGGCGGTGGCGGAATCCTACCTTGATGAACATCAGCAGGTGATCCGCGCCGACGTGCTCGCCATGGCCAACGACCTCAACCGGTCGGGACCGGCGCTGCTGCAAAATCCCAAGCGCTTCAGCAAATTCGTGGCGACCCAGACCGTCGTCCGCTCGCTGGAGGAAGCCATTGTGTTCGATGGCAGCGGCCGCCTCCTTGCGCGCTCGATGGTGAGTTTCGTCCTCGAATTCGACCCCATACCCAACTGGGCCCTGGACAAGGCCCGGAACGGCGAGGTGGCCCTCATCGTCAACGACGATGACGACCGCGTGCGCGCCTTGGTGCGTCTCGACCGGTTCGTCGATACGTTCCTTTACGTCGGCCGGTTCGTGGATTCCAAGGTGCTCGGCCACATGGAACGCACCCAGGGCGCGGTCCGCGAATACGAACAGCTCGAACAGCGCCGCTCGGGTCTTCAAATCACCTTCGCCTTGATCTTCGTGGTGGTGGCTTTGCTCTGGCTTCTGGCGGCGGTCTGGGTCGGTCTGCTCCTCGCCAACCAGCTGGCAAGGCCGATCAGCGGCCTGATCGCCGCCGCCGAGCGGGTGAGGGCGGGGAACCTCACGGCGCGGGTGGCCGAGGGGCCGGCGAGCGACGAGCTGGGGACCCTGAGCCGCGCCTTCAACCGCATGACCAGCCAGCTCGAGAGCCAGCGGCGCGAGGTGGTCGAGGCGCACCGTCAGATCGATACCAGAAGGCGCTTCATCGAGGCCGTGCTTTCCGGCGTTTCGGCCGGCGTCATCGGCCTCGACCCCGACGGGCGTATCAACTACCCGAACAGCTCCGCATCGCAACTGCTGTCGACCGACCTCCACAGCCTCATCGGCACGAACCTCGCCGATGCCGTGCCGGAGATGGCGGGACCGCTCAAAGCCGCGCGCAAGAAGCCCAACCGTTTGGTCGAGTCCCAGATCGAGCTCGTGCGCCGCGGGCGGTCCCATACGCTGCTTGTGCGCATAGCCGTGGAGCGCGACGACCGGGAGATCAAGGGATTTGTCGTGACCTTCGACGACATCACCGAGCTGCTCTCGGCCCAGCGCAAGGCGACCTGGGCGGATGTCGCGAGAAGGCTCGCGCACGAGATCAAGAATCCCCTGACCCCGATCCAACTTTCGGCGGAGCGCCTCAGGCGCAAATACCTCGGCGAGGTCGGGGGCGATTCCGCAACCTTCAGCAGGTGCATCGACACGATCATCCGCCAAGTCGATGACATCGGCGGCATGATCGACGAGTTTTCGGCCTTCGCGCGCATGCCGGCGCCGGTGCTCAAGCCGAGCGACCTGACCGAGATTGCGCGCCGGGCCGTTTTCCTTCAGCAGAGCGCCAACCCCACGATTGAATATGTTTCCGAGTTTCCGGACCACGAGGTTGAACTCTCCTGTGACGGCCGGCAGATTGGCCAGGCGCTGACCAACCTTTTGCAGAACGCCGCCGATTCCATCGTTGCGCGCGCCGATCCGCCCGGCGCCGAGCTCCATCGCGGGGAGGTTCGGGTGAGCATCGCGGAAGGCGACGAGCGGGCCACGATCACGGTCGAGGACAACGGCGCCGGACTGCCCAGGGAGTCGCGCGCGAGCCTCACCGATCCCTACGTCACCACCCGCGCCGAGGGGACCGGTTTGGGGCTGGCCATCGTCAGAAAAATTATGGAAGATCACGGGGGAGAACTGGTTCTCGAGGACCGCAAGGGTGGCGGCGCCCGGGTCATTTTGCTTTTCAACACGGCTCAAAGCGGTTCGATGCAGGAAAAAGAGAAATCATCTGAAGACGATCCCCCGGTCAGGAAGACTGCCGTCCATGATTCATGACATTCTCATCGTTGACGACGAAGCCGACATCAGGATGCTGGTTTCCGGTATCCTCAAGGACGAGGGCTATCACGCGCGCGTCGCGGGCGACGGGGACTCGGCGCTCAAGGAGATTCAGGCGCGCCGACCGTCTCTCGTCGTCCTCGATATCTGGCTCCAGGGCAGCGAGCTCGACGGGCTCGAGATTCTCAACGTCGTCAAGCGCGAGCACCCCGACCTGCCGGTGGTGATGATCAGCGGCCACGGCAATATCGAGACCGCGGTCGCGGCCATCAAGCAGGGCGCCTACGATTACATCGAGAAACCCTTCAAGGCCGACCGCCTGCTGCTGATCGTCGAGCGGGCCATCGAGGCGGCGCGGCTGCGCCGCGAGAACGAGGAGCTCCGCATCAAGGCGGGCGGCGAGCTCGAGCTCATCGGCCAATCGCCCGCCATCAACCAGGTCCGCGCGGAGCTCGACCGGGTCGCGCCGACCGGCAGCCGCGTTCTGATCACGGGACCCGCCGGCGTGGGCAAGGAGGTGGTGGCGCGGCTTTTGCACACGCGTTCGCGGCGCGGCCGCGGTCCGTTCGTGGTGCTCAACTGCGCCGCCATGCGCCCCGAGCATCTCGAGACGGAACTGTTCGGCATCGAGGCCCGGTTCCAGGCGAAGGACAGCCCGCGCAAGACCGGAACCTTCGAGGCCGCCCATGGCGGCACTCTGCTGCTCGACGAGGTCGCCGATATGCCGCTCGAGACCCAGGGCAAAATCGTGCGCGTTTTGCAGGAACAGACCTTCGAGCGGGTCGGCGGCAACACCAAGGTCGAGGTCGACGTGCGCGTGGTTGCCGCCACCAACCGCGAGCTTGCCGCGGAAATCGAGGCCGGGCGCTTCCGGGAGGATCTGTTCTACCGTCTGAACGTCGTGCCCATCAGGGTGCCGCCGCTGCGCGAGCGGCGCGAGGACATCCCGCTGCTTGCCAGGCACTTCATGGGCCAGGCGGCCCGTTCCTCCGGCCTGGTCGAGCGCGAGATCGGCGACGATGCCATGGCCGCGTTGCAGATCCACCAGTGGCCGGGCAATGTCCGGCAGTTGCGCAATCTCATCGAATGGCTGTTGATCATGGCGCCGGGTGAGAGCCATACGCCGATTCGCGCCGATGTGTTGCCGCCGGAGATCGTCGCGGTCAGCCCGGCGGTCCTGCAGTGGGAGAAAGGCGGCGGGTTCATGGGGCTTTCCTTGCGCGAAGCGCGCGAGGTCTTTGAACGGGAATATCTTTCGGCGCAGGTCATGCGCTTCGGCGGCAACATCTCCCGCACCGCCAGTTTCATCGGCATGGAACGCTCCGCCTTGCACCGCAAGCTGAAGATTCTGGGCATCACCAACACGGAAAGGCTCCAGGCCTGACAGAGACGGGGAACCCGTAACTGTCACGACGGGCATGCCAACGCCATGAAAGTGATCGTATGCGGTGCCGGCCAGGTGGGCACCAACATCGTGCGCTACCTGGCCGCTGAAGGCAACGACGTGACGGTCATCGACCAGTCCCTCGAACTGATCCGCAAAGTGAGCGATTCCCTTGACGTGAAAGCGATGGAGGGATTCGCCTCCCATCCCGACGTTCTGGAGGCGGCCGGGGCGGCCGATGCCGACATGATCATCGCGGTCACCCGCGCCGACGAGGTCAACATGGTCGCCTGCCAGATCGCCCATTCGCTTTTCAAGGTGCCGACCAAGATCGCGCGGGTGCGCCATCAAAGTTATCTGCAGCCGATCTGGGCGGACCTGTTCAGCCGCGATCACATGCCGATCGACGTGATCATCTCCCCGGAGATCGAGGTGGGCCGCGCGATCAGCCGGCGCCTGCAGGTGCCGGGCGCGTTCGACATGATCCCCCTCGCCGGCGGCAAGGTGAAGGTCATCGGGGTGAGATGCTCGGACGACTGTCCCATCGTCCATACGCCGTTGCGCCAGTTGACCGAGCTGTTCCCCGATCTCAACATCATCGTCGTCGGCATCGTGCGCGAGGACCAGGCGTCGGTGCCGTCGGCCGACGACCATATGCTGCCGGGCGACGAGGTCTATTTCGTCGCCGACAGCGACCATGTCGCCCGGGCGATGATGGCCTTCGGCCACGAGGAGGCGGAGGCGCGCCGCATCATCATTCTCGGCGGCGGCAATATCGGGCGCTTCCTGGCCCATGAAATCGAGGAGAACCATCCCGGGGTCTCCGCCAAGATCATCGAGTTCGACAAGGAGCGGGCGGAGCTCGCCGCCATCGGGCTTTCCCGCACGGTGGTGCTCCACGGCGACGCTTTGGATCCGGAAATCCTCGAAGAGGCGAACGTGTCTTCGGCGGAGGCGGTGATCGCGGTAACCAACGACGACGAGGTCAACATTCTCGCCTCGTTGCTGGCCAAACGTTACGGCTGCCAGCGCGCCTTGACGCTGATCAACACGACAACCTTTGTGCCGCTGGTCACGACCCTTGGCATCGACGTGGTGGTGGTCCCGCGCGCCATTACGGTTTCGATCATCCTCCAGCACATCCGCCGCGGGCGCATCCGCGCCGTCCATTCGCTGGGCGAGGGATTCGGCGAGGTGATCGAGGCGGAGGCCCTGGAAACCTCCAGCCTGGTGGGGGCGCCCCTGCGCGAGATCAAGCTCCCGTCAGGGGTTCTCCTCGGCGCCATCGTGCGCGAGGACGAGGTCATCATTCCGCGCGGGAACACTTTCGTGCAGGCCAAGGACCGGGTGATCCTGTTCGCCACCTCCGAGGCGGTGAAGAAGGTGGAAAAGATATTTGCCGTCCGCCTCGAATTCTTCTAACTCGACGTTGCGGATGGGGCGCGGGCCGGAGCGGCGTCGCCGCGAGCGCCGATGGCGCGCGCCGATTTCGCGGAACCATACCGGCGCTCGAACCTCCTGCCGCTGTCCATTTGAATCCATGCCTCTCGCCATCGCATAGCCCTGTCACGTTCAACATGTCCCGCATCGCCTACGTCAACGGTCTGTATTTGCCCCACCGGCGCGCGGCGGTTCACATCGAGGATCGCGGCTATCAATTCGCCGATGGAGTCTACGAGGTCATCGCCGTCGCATGCGGCCGGCTGATCGATAGGGCGCTGCACCTCGATCGGCTCGACCGTTCGCTCGCCGAGCTCAGGATCGCCGCCCCCATGTCCCGGGCGGCCCTCAAGCTCGTCATCGGCGAGGTGCTGCGCCGCAACCGCGTCCGCGACGGAATCATTTACATCCAGGTGACCCGGGGCGTGGCTCGGCGCGAGCATTCCTTTCCCGCCGAGAGCCGTCCCTCCCTGGTGATGACGGCCCGCCGCCTGGCGCCGCAGGACGTGACGCTTAGCCGCGACGGGGTCCGGGTGGTCACGATCCCGGACCTTCGCTGGAAACGATGTGATATCAAATCCATATCGCTTACGCCCAACGTTCTGGGCAAGCAACTGGCGCGGGAGGCCGGAGCTTTTGAGGCTTGGCAGGTCGACGAGGAGGGCTTCGTGACCGAAGGGACGTCGACCAACGCTTGGATCGTCGACCGGGACGGGCTGCTGGTGACCCGGCCGGCCGACGAGGCGATTCTGGGCGGCGTCACGCGGCGCGTGATTCTCGATTTGGCGCGTGAGCTGGGTGTTGAGTGCGCCGAACGGGCTTTCACCCTCGAGCAGGCCAAAGCCGCTCGCGAGGCGTTCATCACCGGCACGACGACCGATCTGCTGCCGGTCACGAGGATCGACGAAGTGGTGATCGGCGATGGCAGGCCCGGCCCGTTGAGCCGCCGGCTGCGCGAACGCTACATGGCCCACCTGGCCGGGCCGGGTGAGGGCGCGTGAGGGGCGCGCCGCCACGGCCCCGCGCCATCCTGTTCGATTGGGACAACACCCTGGTCGATAACTGGCTTGCGATCCACGTGGCGCTGAACGCCGCCCTTGCCGCCATGGGCCATCGAACCTGGAGCATCGAGGAGACCCTCGGCCGCGTGCGCAGGTCCCTGCGGGACAGCTTTCCGGAGATGTTCGGGGGGCGCTGGAAAGAAGCCCGCGAGATCTTTTACGCGCGCTTCGCCGCCGGGCATCTCGAGACCCTGAAGCCCTTGCCGGGTTCCGCCGAAATGATCGCATCCCTTGCCGAAACGGGCGTCTATCTCGGGGTCGTCAGCAACAAGACGGGGGAATACCTGCGCCGCGAAGCGGCCCATCTGGGCTGGGACCGGCATTTTGCCAGGCTGGTGGGGGCGACGGACGCCGCCGAGGACAAGCCCGCCGTGGCCCCCGTAGAGTTGGCGCTCGAAGGAAGCGGAATCGAACGCGGCGCGGATGTGTGGTTTGTCGGCGACGGCGCCATCGACATGGAGTGCGCGCATAATGCCGGCTGTTACCGGGTCCTGCTGCACCGCAGCGCGGGCCGGGCCGAAGACATTCCCCCGGCCCACGAGGCGAATTGGCGATTCGAGGGTTGCAAGGAGCTCGCAGACCTTGTGCGAGACCTTAACCGTCCATATCTGATATGATGTAGCATTGATGTGACGGGACGGCTTTATAGGACCATCGACCTGTTGGTCGAAGGAACCCGACACCGGATCGCTCCCCCAGAATCCAAAAAAAAGCGGGGCAGAATCATGACCGCAGAGAAAACTCAAAACCTCCAGGACGTGTTCCTGAATCACCTCCGCAAGAACAAGACGCCTGTAACGGTTTTCCTGGTGAACGGCGTCAAGCTGCAGGGAATCATTCCGTGGTTCGATAATTTTTCGGTGCTCTTGCGTCGCGACGCCCACTCCCAGCTCGTGTACAAGCATGCGATTTCGACCGTGATGCCTGCCGGCCCGGTCCAGCTTTTTGAGCCGGACAAGGAACCGGACAAGGAGCCGGACAAGGAACCGGACAAGGAACCGGACAAGGAACCGGACAAGGAAATGGAAGTCGAAGCCGCAGACGAAGGCGAGGGCGAGGGGGAGGGGGAAAAAGAAGGCGAAGGAGCAGGGCAGCGGAAGTCGGAAGACGAAGGCTGATTTGTCCGGAAAGCGCCTCGATCGCAACGCACGGCCTTCCGGGGCGGGGCGCTGGCCGCTGAACGGCGACCGCCCGGGCGCCGGCGCGATCGGGCGTGTAATCGTCCTGCATCCCTTGCGCGCAGGTGAGGGGCCGGGGGACCGCGCGCCCGAGGCGCGTCTTGCGGAGGCCCGTGGCTTGGCCGAGGCCATCCGCCTCGAGGTGGTGCATAGCGAGATTTGCCGATTGAGGCGGCCCAGCGTCTCGTCCCTGTTCGGCGCCGGACAGCTTGATCGGATCTCGTCCCTGGTCAAGGAACGCGGCATCGGCGTCGCCATTGTCGATGCCGCCTTGACGCCGGTGCAGCAGCGTAACCTGGAGCTTGCGTGGAACTGCAAGGTTATCGACCGGACCGGCCTCATTCTCGAAATTTTCGGCGCCCGCGCGAATACCCGTGAGGGGAGTTTACAGGTCGAGCTCGCCGCCCTTTCCTATCAGCGAAGCCGCTTGGTGCGCAGCTGGACCCACCTCGAGCGTCAGCGCGGCGGTCACGGCTTCCTCGGCGGCCCCGGCGAAACCCAGATCGAGGCCGACCGCCGCCAGATCGGCCAGCGGATCGGCAAGGTCAGAAGCGAGCTCGAAGGCGTCAAGCGCACCCGCGCACTCCACCGCAGGGCGCGCCAACGGGAGGCCTATCCGGTCATCGCCCTGGTGGGGTACACCAACGCCGGCAAGTCGACCCTGTTCAACCGTCTGACCAGCGCGGAGGTGCTCGTCACCGACCTGTTGTTCGCCACCCTCGATCCCACCATGCGGGCCGTCGAGCTGCCCTCGGGACGCACGGCGATCCTTGCGGATACGGTCGGTTTTATCTCCGCGCTGCCGACGGACCTTGTCGCCGCCTTCCGGGCGACCCTCGAAGAGGTTCTGGCCGCCGACCTCGTTCTTCACGTGCGCGACATCTCCCATCCCGATTCCGAGGCGCAGAAGCGCGACGTGCATCACGTGCTTCGCCAATTGGGGCTCGGGGAGGCGGTGGATGCGGGGCTGATCGAGGCTTTGAACAAGATCGACCTCTTGGACGCGGAGACGCGCCGGGCGGTGCGCAACCAGGCGGCGCGCAACCCAAACGCGATTCCGGTCTCGGCGGTGACGGGGGAGGGCTCTGCCGGGCTGCTCGAATTGTTGGAGCGGCGCCTGTCGCGGTCGCGCCGGGTCGTCGAGTACTCCCTTTCCCTCGAGGACGGCTCGCCCATCGCCTGGTTGTACAGTCATGGCGAGGTCTTGAGCCGGCGCGACGACGGGGGCTTCGCCCATTTGCGGGTGGGGCTGGATGCGGCCGACATCGCCCGGTTCGAGCGCCGGATTTCGCCGCGAACCCACTGAGAGCACGGTCGTTTTCCAAAACGCCAAGCCTTGGCTTGACAGGCTTGCAATTGCCGCTAATATAGCTGGCACTCGCTGGCCGAGAGTGCTAACGAACTCGACGAACCCAGTTTCTGCGACCCGTATTTCAACGATTTTCATGGAGATGGTTCATGAAGCTCAGGCCTTTGCACGACCGGGTGCTGGTCAAGCCGCTGGAAGTGGAGGAAAAGACCACCGGCGGCATCATCATTCCTGACACCGCCAAGGAAAAGCCGATGGAAGGAAAGGTCGTTGCGGCCGGTCCCGGCAGCCGCAGCGAGGACGGCAAGCTGCATCCCCTGGACGTGAAGAAGGGGGACCGCATTCTGTTCGGCAAGTGGTCCGGAACCGAAGTCAAGCTGGACGGTGAGGACCTGATGATCATGAAAGAATCCGACATCATGGGCGTTATGGAGTAAGGAGCGAATCGATGGCTGCGAAGGAAGTCAAGTTTTCAACCGATGCCCGCGCCAAGATGCTGCGGGGCATCGAGATCCTGTACGATGCGGTCAGGGTGACCCTCGGCCCGAAAGGGCGCAACGTTCTGCTCGAAAAATCATTCGGCGCGCCGCGCATCACCAAGGACGGCGTCACCGTCGCCAAGGAGATTGAACTCAAGGACAAATTCGAGAACATGGGCGCCCAGATGGTGCGCGAGGTCGCCAGCCGGACCAGCGACGAGGCGGGCGACGGCACCACCACCGCGACCGTATTGGCCCACGCCATCGTGCGCGAGGGCGCCAAGGCGGTCGCCGCGGGCATGAACCCCATGGACGTCAAACGGGGCGTCGATCTCGCCGCCGAGGCGGTCGTCGCCGACCTCCGGAAACGGTCGAGGAAGGTCAAGACCAGCGAAGAGATCTCCCAGGTCGGCACCATATCGGCGAATGGCGAGAAGGAGATCGGCGAGATGATCGCCGAGGCCATGGAGCGGGTTGGCAAGGAAGGGGTGATCACGGTCGAGGAAGCCAAGGGGTTGGACTCTGAACTCGAGGTGGTGGAGGGCATGCAGTTCGACCGCGGCTACCTTTCGCCGTACTTCGTCACCAACGCCGAGAAGATGGTGTGCGAGCTGGAGGAACCTTACATCCTGGTGCACGAGAAGAAGCTCGGGAACCTGCAGGCGATGCTGCCGCTTCTCGAATCCGTCGTGCAGTCGGGCCGGCCGCTTGTCGTGATCGCCGAGGACGTCGAGGGCGAGGCGCTCGCAACGCTGGTGGTCAACAAGCTGCGCGGCGGTCTCAAGGTCGCGGCGGTGAAGGCGCCGGGCTTCGGCGACAGGCGCAAGGCGATGCTCGAGGACATCGCGCTGCTGACGGGCGGTCAGGTGATCTCGGAAGACCTTGGCATCAAGCTGGAGAACGTGACGACGGAGATGCTCGGGTCGGCCAAGAAGGTGTCGATCACCAAGGAGGACACCACCATCGTCGACGGCGCCGGCAAGAAGGCGGATATCGCGGGCCGCTGCAACCAGATCCGCGCGCAGATCGATGAGACCACCTCGGATTACGACCGCGAGAAGCTGCAGGAACGGCTGGCGAAACTGGCCGGCGGCGTGGCCGTGCTCCAGGTGGGCGGCGCCACCGAGCTCGAAGTGAAGGAACGCAGGGACCGGGTCGATGACGCCCTGAGCTCCACCCGGGCGGCGGTGGAAGAGGGCATCGTGGCCGGCGGCGGCGTGGCGCTTCTTTACTCCGCCAAGGCCCTGAACAAGCTCGACCCGGCCAACGACGACCAGACGGTCGGGGTCGACATCATCCGCCGCGCGCTGCAGGCGCCCACCCGCCAGATCGCCGAGAACGCCGGCGCCGAAGGTTCGGTCGTCGTCGGCAAGCTGCTCGACAACAAGGACCCCAACCGTGGCTTCAATGCCCAGACCGGCAAGTTCGAGGACATGTTCAAGTCCGGCATCGTCGACCCGACCAAGGTGGTGAGGACGGCCTTGCAGGACGCCGTGTCCGTGGCGGGCCTTCTGATCACCACCGAGGCCATGGTGGCCGAAAAGCCCGAGAAGAAGGAGCCCGCGCCCGGCATGCCTCCGGGAGGCATGGGCGGCATGGACTTCTGATCGGGCAACGTCCATTTTGCCGGAGGAGGGGCCGCGGGGCGCGGCCCCTTTCTCTTTTGTCCACCCTGCCCCTAAGCTAGAGCGCTATCCGACCAAATTGATTCAATTTGGTCGGATAGCGCTCTAGGATGACGCCCCGGTTTCGGGGTTCAAGGGGTTATCGGATTCACGGCGCTTAAGATTGAAAGGAAGAGGGATGGCTGAAGCGAACAGGAAGGTTGCC
>CBESNX010000004.1:0-17684 GCA_965531025.1 uncultured bacterium | reverse complement strand
GCATCGTGCCCGTGGACATCTACGTCCCCGGCTGTCCGCCGACGGCCGAAGCGCTGCTTTACGGCATCCTCCAGCTGCAAAAGAAAATCCGACGGACCGGCACCATCGCCCGTTGATCGCCTCGCCCCCGGCATAGGTCATGAACGAAGCTCTGCAGGAACTCGGCGAACACATCCTTGGCGCGCTACCCGAAGAGGTGTCAAGCGCCGAAGTCGTGCGCGACGAGCTGGTGTTGCGGGTCAAGAGGGGCGCCATCGTCAAGGTGCTGACGTTCTTGCGCGACGACACCAGCTGCCAGTTCCGGCAACTCGTCGATGTCTGCGGCGTGGACTATCCCGAGCGCGAGCAAAGGTTCGAGGTGGTCTATCACCTCTTGAGCCTGCACCAGAACCAGCGCATTCGCGTCAAGCTGAGCACCGACGAGGAAACGCCGGTGCCGTCCGCGACCGGCGTCTTCTCCTCCGCCGGCTGGTGGGAGCGCGAGGCCTGGGACCTTTTCGGCATCTATTTTTCCGACCATCCCGATCTGCGCCGCATCCTCACCGATTACGGGTTCGAGGGTCATCCGATGCGCAAGGACTTTCCGCTCACCGGCTACGTCGAGGTCCGCTACGACGACGAGCAGAAGCGGGTCGTTTACGGGCCGGTGAAGCTCACCCAGGAGTTCCGCACCTTCGATTTCCTGAGCCCGTGGGAGGGCGCTCCGCCGACGCTTCCCGGCGATGAGAAGGCGGAAGGGGAGAGCTGATGGCGGAGCTGCAGATCCAGAACTTCGCCATGAATTTCGGGCCCCAGCACCCGGCGGCCCACGGCGTGCTGCGCCTGGTGCTGGAAATGGACGGCGAGGTGGTCGATCGCGCCGACCCCCATATCGGCCTGCTGCACCGGGGCACGGAGAAGCTGATCGAGCACAAGACGTACCTGCAGGCGATTCCCTATTTCGACCGCCTCGATTACGTCGCGCCCATGAACCAGGAGCACCCCTTCGCCCTCGCCGTGGAAAGACTCCTGGGGCTGGAGGTGCCGCTCCGGGCCCAGTACATCCGGGTCCTGTTCTCGGAGATCACCCGCATTCTCAGCCATATCCTCAACATCACCACCTTGGCGCTCGACGTCGGCGCCATGACGCCGTTCCTGTGGGGCTTCGAGGAGCGCGAGAAGCTGATGGAATTTTACGAGCGGGTCTCGGGCGCGCGCATGCACGCCGCCTATTTCCGCCCGGGCGGCGTGCACCAGGACCTGCCGGCGGGCCTGGCCGAGGACATCATGGCGTTCGCCGAGCGCTTCCCCGCCCATATCGACGATGTCGAGGGGTTGCTGACGGAAAACCGCATCTTCAAGCAGCGCTTGGTCGACATCGGCGCGGCCAGCGCCGAGCAGGCGTTCGACTGGGGCTTCTCGGGGCCGATGCTGCGCGCCTCCGGCGTCGCCTGGGATTTGCGCAAGGCCCAGCCCTACGATGTCTACGAGCGGGTCGACTTCGACATCCCCGTCGGCAAGAACGGCGACTGTTACGACCGCTACCTCGTGCGCGTCGAGGAGATGCGCCAATGCCTGCGCATCATCGAGCAGTGCTTGAACGAGATGCCGGGCGGCCCGGTGATGGTGGACGACAACAAGATCGCGCCCCCCAAACGCTCCGAGATGAAGCGATCCATGGAGGCGCTGATCCACCACTTCAAGCTCTACACCGAGGGCTACCACGTGCCCGCCGGCGAGATCTACGCCGCGGTCGAGGCGCCCAAGGGCGAGTTCGGCGTCTATCTGGTCTCGGACGGCACCAACAGGCCCTACCGATGCAAGATCCGCGCCCCGAGCTTCGCCCATCTGCAAGGCCTCGACTTCCAGGCCAAGGGCCACATGTTGGCGGACGTGGTCGCCATCATCGGCGCCCTCGACGTCGTCTTTGGCGAGATTGATCGTTGAGCGCCCCGGACACTCGCGTCGAGCAGCCCGAGACGTTCGCCTTCACGGAAGAGAACATGGCGCGGGCGCAGGAGATCATCGCCCGCTACCCGGAAGGGCGTCAGGCGAGCGCCGTTGTGCCGCTCCTCGACCTCGCCCAGCGTCAATCGGGCGGCTGGCTGCCCCGGGCGGCCATGGAGTACGTGGCCGGTTTGCTGGGCATGGCACACATCCGGGCCTACGAGGTCGGCACCTTCTACTCCATGCTCAACCTCGAACCGGTGGGGCGGAATCTGGTGCGGGTCTGCACCACAACGCCCTGCTGGCTCTGCGGCTCCGACGACGTGCTGAACGCGTGCCGGAAGACCCTCGGCATCGACCTCGAGGAGACCAGCGCGGACGGCGAGTTCACCCTAATGGAAGTGGAGTGCCTCGGCGCCTGCGTGAACGCGCCGGTCATGCAGGTCAACGGCGACTATTACGAGGACCTGAACGCCGAGAGCGCGACCGCCATCCTGGAAGCGCTGAAGAAAGGCGAATCGCCGAAACCCGGCTCGCAGAACGGCCGGCGGGCCTCGGCGCCGGCTCGGGGCTTGACGACGCTCACCGGGCTCTTCGGCGAGAGCGGCTAGAGAACAGCCGATGCTGCGCGACGAAGACCGCATTTTCACCAATCTCTACGGCCTTGGCGAGTGGCGCCTTGAAGGCGCGCGGGCGCGCGGCGACTGGGACGAAACCGCGAAGCTGATCGCCAAGGGGCCCGAGTGGATTATCGAGGAGGTCAAGGAGTCGGGTCTGCGCGGGCGCGGGGGCGCCGGCTTCCCGACGGGCCTCAAATGGTCCTTCATGCCGAAGCGGCGCGACGGGCCGCCCCATTACCTGGTCGTCAACGCGGACGAGGGCGAGCCCGGAACGTGCAAGGACCGGGACATGATGCGCCACGATCCCCACAAGCTGATCGAGGGCAGCCTGCTCGCCGCCTTCGCCCTGGGGGCGAATGTGGGCTACATCTACATCCGCGGCGAGTTTACCGAGGAGGCCCGTCGTCTTCAGGCGGCGATCGACGAGGCCTATGAGGCGGGGCTGATCGGCACGAACGCGTGCGGGTCGGGGTTCGATTTCGACCTCTACCTCCACCGCGGCGCCGGGGCCTATATCTGCGGCGAGGAGACCGCGCTTCTCGAAAGTCTCGAGGGCAAGAAGGGCATGCCGCGCCTCAAGCCGCCCTTCCCGGCGGGGGCCGGGCTTTACGGCTGTCCCACGACGGTCAACAACGTCGAGAGCATCGCCGTGGTGCCGGCCATCCTGCGCCGGGGCGCTTCGTGGTTCGCCGGGCTTGGCCGGCCCAACAACACCGGCACCAAGGTCTTCTGCATCTCCGGCCACGTCGAGAACCCCTGCAACGTGGAAGAGGAGATGGGCATTCCCTTGAAGGCGTTGATCGAAAAGCACGCCGGCGGCGTGCGCGGCGGCTGGGACAACCTGCTCGCCGTGGTTCCCGGCGGCTCCTCGGTGCCGGTGATCCCGAAGTCGGTCTGCGACACGGTCCTGATGGACTTCGACAGTCTGGCCGAGGTCAAGTCCGGCCTCGGCACCGCGGCGGTCATCGTCATGGACAAGTCCACGGACATCGTCAAGGCCATCGCCCGGTTCTCCAAGTTCTACATGGACGAGAGCTGCGGCCAGTGCACGCCCTGCCGCGAGGGAACCGGATGGATGTGGCGGATCATGGAGCGGATGGTGAAGGGCAACGCCGAGGTCGAGGAAATCGACATGCTTCTCGAGGTGAGCTACGAGATCGAGGGACACACCATCTGCGCCCACGGCGACGCGGCCGCCTGGCCGGTGCAGGGCCTGATCCGCCATTTCCGTCCCGAGCTCGAGCGGCGCATCGAGGCCTACAAGGCGGCGCACGCCGCGAGAGCAGCGTAGAAGCCACCCATGCCGAAGCTCACCATCGACGGCGTCGAAGTGGAGGTGGAGCGGGGACTCACGGTCTTGCAGGCCTGCGAATCCCTCGGCATCGAGATTCCCCTTTTTTGCTATCACGAGCGTTTATCGATCGCCGGCAACTGCCGCATGTGCCTGGTCGAGATCGAGAAGTCGCCCAAGCCCATCGCCTCCTGCGCGATGCCCGTGGCCGACGGCATGGTCATTCACACCAACTCGGAAAAGGCCCACAAGGCGCGCAAGGGGGTGATGGAATTCCTGCTGATCAACCACCCCCTCGATTGCCCGATCTGCGACCAGGGCGGCGAGTGCGACCTCCAGGACCAAGCGCTGTTGTACGGCTATGACCGCACCCGCTTTCACGAGACCAAGCGCGCGGTCAAGGAGAAGGAATTCGGTCCCCTGATCGAGACTTACATGACGCGGTGCATTCACTGCACCCGCTGCGTGCGGTTCGCGACCGAGATCGCCGGCGTCGAGGACCTGGGCGCCACCGGCCGCGGCGAGCATATGGAGATCGGCACCTATGTCGAGAAGGCGCTCGGCTCCGAGCTTTCCGGCAACATGATCGATCTGTGCCCGGTCGGCGCGCTGCTTTCCAAGCCCTACGCCTTCGCGGCGCGGCCGTGGGAGCTCGGGAAAACCGAATCGGTCGACGTCATGGATGCCGTCGGCAGCAACATCCGGATCGACAGCCGGGACTCGGAGGTCATGCGGATCCTGCCGCGGCTGAACGAGGAGGTGAACGAGGAGTGGATTTCGGACAAGACCCGCTTCGCCTGCGACGGGCTCAAGCGCCAGCGCCTCGACCGGGCCTATGTGCGGCGCAACGGCAGGCTCGAGGAAGCGGACTGGGCCGAAGCCTTCGCGGCCATCGCCGGACGCCTTGAAAACCTCCCCGGGGACCGGATCGCCGCCATCGCGGGCGACCTCGCCGATTGCGAATCCCTGCTTGCGCTCAAGCAGCTCATGACGGCGTTGGGCTCGCCCCATATCGATTGCCGCCAGGACGGCGCGCGGCTCGAAGCGGGCGCGCGCGCCGGCTACATCTTCAACACCACCATCGCCGGCATCGAAAACGCGGATGCCTGCTTACTCATCGGGACCAATCCGCGCTGGGAAGCGCCGCTGATCAACGCGCGTCTTCGCAAGCGTTATCTTGCGGGAGGCTTTCGGGTCGCGGCGGTGGGCCCGCCGGCGGAGCTCACCTACCGGGTCGACCAGCTCGGCGCCGGACCCGGGACATTGGCCGAGATCGCCTCGGGCGAGCACGCCTTCGCCAAGGTCCTCAAGGACGCCGAGCGTCCCATGCTGGTCCTGGGGCAAGGCGCCCTTGGCCGCCCCGACGGCGCGCAGGTGCTGGCCGCGGCGCGGGCGGCCGCCGAGAGCACCGGCATGATCGGAGACGGCTGGAACGGTTTCAACGTCCTCCACACGGCGGCGGCCCGGGTCGGCGGGCTCGATCTCGGCTTCGTGCCGCAAACGGGCGGACTCGATGTCGCCGGTATCCTCGATGGGGCATCGTCCGGCAGGATCGAGGCCGTGTACCTGCTGGGCGCCGATGAAATCGACATGGCGCGGCTTAAGGACGCCTTCGTGATCTACCAGGGCCATCACGGCGACGCCGGGGCCGCGCGCGCCGACGTGATCCTGCCGGGGGCGGCGTACACGGAAAAGAACGGGACTTTCGTCAACACCGAGGGAAGGGTGCAGCTTGCGCGTCTCGCGGTCTTCCCGCCGGGCGAGGCGCGCGAGGACTGGAAGATCGTCCGGGCGCTTTCCGAGACGCTCGGCCGCAAACTGCCTTATGACGATCTCGCCCGGCTTCGCGCCCGCATGGCGGAGGTGAACCCCGTCTTCGCGGCGCCCGGCGAGATCGTCCCCGCCGACTGGGCCGCGTTCGGCGCGCCCGGCGAGATGGACCCGGCGCCGTTCGCATCTCCGATCAAGAATTTCTACATGACCGATCCCGTCTCCCGGGCCTCCGAAACCATGGCCAGGTGCACCGAGACCTTCATCACGCCCAGGACGCGTAAGACCGGAACCGATGGCTGAACTCTGGACCACATATGGCTGGCCGACGGCCATCATCGTCCGCGATATCGTCACCATCCTGGTGCCGCTTCTCTTGGGCATCGCTTATCTTACCTATGCCGAGCGCAAGGTGATCGCGGCCATGCAGCTCAGGAAAGGGCCCAACGTGGTGGGCCCCTTCGGGCTGTTGCAGCCCATCGCCGACGGGATCAAGCTTTTGTTCAAGGAGACCGTGATCCCGAGCGGCGCCAACACGGTCGTGTTCATCGCCGCGCCGGTGGTCACCTTCACCCTGAGCCTGATCGCCTGGGCGGTGATCCCGTTCGACGACGGCATGGTGCTGTCCGACATCAACGTCGGCATCCTTTACCTCTTCGCCATATCCTCGCTCGGGGTTTACGGCATCGTCATGGCCGGCTGGGCCAGCAACTCGAAATACGCCTTCCTGGGCGCCCTGCGCTCGGCCGCCCAGATGGTGTCCTACGAGATTTCCATCGGCTTCGTGATCATCACCGTTCTCCTGTGCGTGGGCTCGCTCAACGTCTCGGAGGTGGTAAGGGCCCAGGAGGGTCTGTGGTTCGCCGTGCCGCTGTTTCCCATGTTCGTCATCTTCTTCATCTCGGCGTTGGCCGAAACCAACCGGGCGCCCTTCGACCTGCCCGAGGCCGAGACCGAGCTGGTGGCGGGCTATAACGTCGAATACTCCTCGATGACCTTCGCGCTCTTCTTCCTCGGCGAATACGCCAACATGATCCTGATGAGCGGGCTGACCACGATCCTTTTCCTCGGCGGCTGGCTGCCGCCGATCGACGCGGCGCCGTTCAACTGGATTCCGGGGCCGATCTGGTTCGGGCTCAAGATCGCGCTGGTGCTGTTCTTCTTCCTGTGGGTGCGCGCCACCTTTCCACGGTATCGCTATGACCAGTTGATGCGCCTGGGCTGGAAAGTGTTCCTGCCCACCTCGCTGTTTTGGGTCGTGCTCACCGCCGGCGTGCTGGTGGCGACCGGATGGGTGCCGAAATGAGGATCGCGACTCGGGTTCTTGCCGTCAACGGGTCTGCGGCTCTGTCAGGCGCCGCCCTCGGCCCGGTGCCGCCTGCCGCCCCGGCCGGGCGGAAGCGGCGGTGAAAAGGGGCTGAGCGATGGCGTTTCTCGACCGCGTCGCGCGGACCGTGTTTTTGACCGAGCTGGTCACGGGCCTGGCGCTCACCTTGCGCTACATGTTCCGGCGCAAGGTGACCCTCAATTACCCCTACGAGAAGGGCCTGCTGAGCCCCCGCTTCCGCGGCGAGCACGTGCTGCGCCGCTACCCCAACGGCGAGGAACGCTGCATCGCGTGCAAGCTGTGCGAGGCGATCTGTCCGGCCCAGGCCATTACCATCGAGGCCGAACCGCGCGAGGACGGCAGCCGGCGGACCACCCGCTACGACATCGACATGACGAAATGCATCTATTGCGGTTTGTGCGAGGAGTCCTGCCCGGTGGACGCCATCGTCGAGGGCCCGAATTTCGAGTTCGCGACCGAGACCCGGGAGGAACTCTTGTACAACAAGGAAAAGCTGCTCGCCAACGGCGACAGGTGGGAGTCCGAGATCGCCGCGAATCTCGCGGCCGACGCCCCGTATCGCTAAAGAGAGGGCGCCGATTCAATGGGGAAAGCTCGTTGCTGACTGCGGGAGGGAAGCTTGAGAAGCGTCCCGTCTTGACGAGCCGTGCCATCTCGAGAGGGGCGCCATGATCGTTCAAGCGCTTGCCTTTTACTTATTCGCCGCCGTCGCCATCGCCGCGGGCGTGATGGTGATCGCCGCGCGCAACCCCGTGCACTCGGTGCTGTTCCTGATCCTCGCCTTCTTCAACGCGGCGGGCCTGTTCGTCCTCATGGGGGCCGAGTTCCTCGCCATGATCCTGATCATCGTCTATGTCGGCGCGGTGGCGGTGCTGTTCCTGTTCGTCGTCATGATGCTGGACATCAACTTCGTCGAGCTGCGCCAGGGCTTCCTGCAGTACCTGCCCGTCGGGGGGTTGATCGGTCTCCTGCTGCTGGTCGAACTGCTCTTCATCTTCGCAAGCTGGGCCATCGCGCCGGAGGCCGACATCCTCGCCCAGGCCCCCATTCCCGCCTTCTCGGAAGTCAGCAACACCCGGGCGCTCGGCCGGCTGCTTTACACCCAGTACATTTACCTGTTCCAGTCGGCGGGGCTGATCCTCCTGGTCGCCATGATCGGGGCCATCGTGCTCACCCTGCGCGCGCGCGAAGGCGTGCGCCGGCAAAAGATCGGCCACCAGCTGCGCCGCCGCCGGGAGGAGACGGTGGAGGTCAAGAAAGTGCCCACGGGCAAAGGCATCTGATGTTCGAGATCACCCTCGCCCATTACCTGACGGTCGCCGCGATCCTGTTCACGCTCGGGATCTTCGGCATCTTCCTCAACCGCAAGAACGTCATCATCATCCTGATGTCGATCGAGCTGATGCTCTTGGCCGTCAACATCAACCTGGTGGCGTTCTCGACCCATCTCGGGGACCTGGTGGGGCAGGTCTTCGCCATGCTCGTGCTTACCGTGGCGGCGGCGGAGGCCGCCATCGGCCTTGCCATCATCGTCGTCTATTTCCGCAACCGCGGCTCCATCGCGGTCGAGGACATCAACCTGATGAAGGGGTAGGGGGTGTACGCGTACGCCGCCACCGTCTTCCTGCCGCTGATCGGCGCCATCATCGCCGGGCTTTTCGGCCCCCTGATCGGGGATCGGGCCGCGCGAATCGTGGTCTGCGGCGCGCTCATTTTGTCCGCGCTTCTGGCCGCTTGGGTGTTTTACGAAGTCGCGATCCTGGGGAATTCGCGCGATATCGAGGTCATGACCTGGATCGATTCGGGCACCTTCGAGGTCTCCTGGGCGCTGCGCTTCGACGCCTTGAGCGCGCTGATGGTCCTCGTGGTCACCGTCGTTTCGGCCATGATCCACGTCTATTCCATCGGCTACATGGCCCACGACAAGTCGATCCCGCGCTTCTTCTCCTACCTCGCGCTGTTCACCTTCTTCATGCTCTCGCTGGTAACGGCCGACAATTTCCTGCAGCTCTATTTCGGCTGGGAAGGCGTCGGGCTCATGTCCTACCTGCTGATCGGTTTCTGGTACGACCGGCCCGCGGCCAACGCGGCGGCGCTCAAGGCCTTCATCGTCAACCGGGTAGGCGATTTCGGCTTCGCCCTCGGCATCATGGCAATCTTCTTCCTGTTCAACGCGGTCGGCTTCGACACCGTGTTCGCCGCCGCCCCGGACATGGCCGGCAAGACCTTCAACTTCCTGGGCTGGGAGCTCGATGCGCTGACCGTCATCTGTCTTTTGCTGTTCCTGGGCGCCATGGGCAAGTCGGCCCAGCTGGGCCTGCACACCTGGCTGCCCGACGCCATGGAGGGCCCGACGCCGGTCTCGGCCCTGATCCACGCCGCCACCATGGTGACCGCCGGCGTGTTCATGGTGGTGAGGCTTTCGCCGATGTTCGAGTACGCGCCCGTCGCCCTCGCCGTGGTCGCCGTCGTCGGCGCCTCGACGGCGATTTTCGCGGCCACGGTGGGCCTGGTTCAGAATGACATCAAGCGGGTGATCGCATATTCGACCGTGAGCCAGCTCGGCTACATGTTCTTCGCCGCGGGCGTCTCGGCCTATTCGGCCGCCATCTTCCACCTCACCGCCCATGCCTTCTTCAAGGCGCTGCTGTTCCTGGCCGCGGGCTCGGTCATTCACGCCATGTCCGACGAACAGGACATGCGCAAGATGGGTGGCATCTGGAGGATGATTCCCCACACCTACACCCTGATGTGGATCGGCTCCCTGGCGATGGCGGGCATTCCCTTCTTCGCCGGGTTCTACTCCAAGGACATCATCATCGAATCCGCCTTCGCGGCGGCAACCGGGGTCGGCCGGTACGCCTTCTGGCTCGGCGCGCTGACGGCGCTTCTCACCGCGCTTTATTCCTGGCGGCTGATTCTGATGACCTTCCACGGCGCCCCCAGGGCCGACGAGAAGGTCATGGCCCATGTCCGTGAAGCGCCGAGATCCATGATGATTCCGATGTTCGTGCTGGCCGCCGGCGCGGCCTTCGTCGGCATGGCCGGTTTTGATGCCTTCGTCGGCGAGGGCGCGGCCGCCTTCTGGCGCGAGTCCATCCTGGTTCTGCCGCAACACAGCGCGCTCGAGGACGCGCATAACGTGCCGCTCTGGGTCAAGCTGTTGCCGGTGGTCGTTGCCGCCGGCGGCATCGCGCTCGCCTACCTCGGCTACATGTTCCGGCCCGACCTGCCGGGGCGTTTGGCCGAGCGCTTCCGCGCGGTTTACGTCTTCCTCGTGAAGAAGTGGTATTTCGACGACCTTTACGACCGGCTGTTCGTCTGGCCCGCCAACGCCATCGGTCTGGGTTTCTGGAAGTCGGGCGACGGGGCGGTGATCGACGGGGTCGGACCCGACGGCGTGGCGGCGGCGACACGGGATCTGGCGCGGCGCGCGGGCCGGCTTCAGAGCGGCTACGTCTATCACTACGCGTTCGCCATGCTGATCGGCGTGGCCGCCCTGGTGAGCTGGTATCTGTTGCTGCGGGCGGGGTGATCGATGAGCGACTACCCCCTCCTGTCCGTGACCATTTTCCTGCCGCTTCTGGGCGCGGCGTTCATCCTGATGATTCGCGGCGAGGAGAAGATCGTCGCACGCAACGCCCGCAACATGGCGCTGTTTACTTCGCTGACCACCTTCGCCTTGTCGCTCGTCATCTGGGCCAACTTCGACACCGCGACGTCGAGCTTCCAGTTCGAGAACCGGGCCGACTGGATCCCCGTCCCCGCCTTCAACATCTCCTACCGCGTGGGCGTCGACGGAATCTCGGTGTTCTTCGTGCTGCTGTCGACCTTCCTCACGCCCCTTTGCATCATCGCGAGTTGGGAAGCGATCCAGGAACGGGTCAAGGAGTACATGATCGCGTTCCTGGTGCTGGAGACGTTGATGGTGGGCATGTTCTGCGCCCTCGACTTCGTGCTGTTCTACCTTTTCTTCGAGGGCGTGCTGATCCCGATGTTCCTGATCATCGGCGTGTGGGGCGGGCCGCGGCGCGTCTATTCGGCGTTCAAGTTCTTCCTTTACACGCTGGTGGGCTCGGTGCTGTTGCTGCTGGCGCTTCTGGCGATCTACTTGGAGGCCGGCACCACCGACATTCCGACCCTGATGACAATCGTGTTTCCCAGGTCGATGCAGCTGTGGCTGTGGCTTGCCTTCTTCGCGTCCTTCGCGGTCAAGATCCCGATGTGGCCGTTGCACACCTGGCTTCCGGACGCCCACACGGAGGCGCCGACCGCGGGCTCGGTCATCCTTGCGGGCGTCCTGCTGAAAATGGGCGCTTACGGGTTCCTGCGCTTCTCGATCCCCATGCTGCCCGAGGCCTCCGCCTTCTTCACGCCGCTGATCTTCGCCCTGAGCGTCGTGGCCGTCATCTACACCTCCCTCGTCGCCCTCGCGCAAAACGACCTGAAGAAGCTGATCGCCTACTCATCGGTCGCCCATATGGGGTTCGTGACCATCGGCATCTTCACCTTCAACGTCCAGGGGATCGAGGGGGCGATCATCCAGATGCTGAGCCACGGGGTCGTGTCCGCCGCCCTGTTCCTCTGCGCGGGCGTGGTTTATGACCGCATGCACACCCGCGAGATCGCGCGCTACGGTGGGCTGGTGCATCGCATGCCGGCCTATGCGGCCGTGTTCATGGTGTTCACGCTGGCCGCGGTGGGGGTTCCCGGCACCAGCGGGTTCGTGGGCGAGTTCCTGGTGCTCGTCGGCGCCTATCAGACCAACACCCTCGTGGCGCTGCTCGCCACCACCGGCATCATCCTGGGCGCGGCGTACATGCTGTGGCTCTACCGCCGGATGATTTACGGCAAGCTCACGCGCGAGGACCTCAAGGACATTCTCGATCTCAACCGCAGGGAGGTCCTTGTGTTCGCGCCGTTGATCGCGGTCGTGCTGTGGATCGGCGTTTATCCCGCGCCGTTCCTCGAGGCGATCCATACGTCGGTCGCCAACCTGATCGACCAGTACGAGGCCGCCCACGCAATCAAGAGCGCGGCGGTATCGGTGGTGCGTTAGGGAAGGGGGACGGGCGGAATGCTGACCTGGGACGCGCAACAGTTGCTGCCGGCGCTGCCGGAGATCTTCCTTGCCGTGGCCGCCATGATTCTCCTGATGCTGGGCGTCTTCCAGGGCGACGGCCGCACCCGCATTCTTTCCTGGTTCGCGGTGCTGGTCCTTGCCTTCACGCTGGTTTTGGTGCTGGGCGGCGTGGCACGGCCGAACCTCGCCTTTGGCGACATTTTCATCGTCGACCGATTCACCAGGTTCATGAAGGTCCTGGTGCTCATCGGCTCCAGCCTCGCGATAATCATGTCCTTGGGCTATATCGAACGCGAAAAGATCGCGCGCTTCGAATACCCCGTATTGTTCCTGTTCGCCACCCTCGGGATGCTGATGATGGTCTCGGCGAACGACCTGATGGCGCTTTACCTTGGTGTCGAGTTGCAAAGCCTGTCCCTTTACGTCATCGCCGCGTTCCGGCGCGATTCGACCCGGTCCACCGAGGCTGGGCTCAAGTATTTCGTCCTCGGGGCGCTTTCCTCGGGCTTGCTGCTCTACGGCATCTCCATGATCTATGGCTTTGCCGGCACCACCAGCTTCGAGAGGCTGGCGGCCGTTTTGGGCGGCGCCGGCGGCGCGCCTTCCCTTGGCGTGATCGTCGGCCTCGTGTTCCTCGCCGCAGGCCTCGCTTTCAAGGTGGCGGCGGTGCCGTTTCACATGTGGACGCCGGACGTGTACGAGGGCGCGCCGACGCCGGTCACCGCCTTCTTCGCGGTGGCGCCCAAGATCGCCGCCGTCGCCCTGTTCGTGCGCGTCATGATCGGGCCCTTCGGCGGCCTGATCGCCCAGTGGCAGCAGATCATCGTGTTCATCTCCATCGCCTCGATGCTGCTCGGCGCCTTCGCCGCCATCAATCAGACCAACATCAAGCGGCTCATGGCCTACAGCTCGATCGGCCATATGGGATACGTGCTGATCGGCCTTGCCGCCGGCACGCAGGCGGGGATCCGCGGGGTCATCATCTATCTCGCCATCTATCTCTTCATGAACGCCGGGACCTTCGCCTGTATCCTGTGCATGCGCCAGCACGGCCGCATGGTGGAGGGGATCGGGGATCTCGCGGGACTGGCCCGGACGCAGCCGATGATGGCGCTGGTGATGGCCCTGTTCATGTTCTCGATGGCGGGCATTCCGCCCTTGGCCGGATTTTTCGGCAAGCTTTATGTGTTCCTGGCGGCGATCGAGGCAAAGATGTACACCCTTGCGGTGATCGGCGTGCTCTCGAGCGTGGTGGCCGCCTTTTATTACGTGCGCATCGTCAAGCTGATGTACTTCGATGAGGCGGCCGAGCCGTTCGACCGCCCCATCGGACGGGAGATGAGCCTTATCCTCACCGTCTCGGGACTCCTCATCACGTTCTTTTTCGTCTGGCCGTCGCCCGTGATGATGCACGTGGAAGAAGCCGCGAATGCCCTGTTCGCGGGATGAGTTGTTAAGGGAGCCGGCCACGTACCCGCCCGCAAAGGACGCGACGGGAGAGGCGCCGAGGCTTGCCCCGTTTTTTCACCTGATTGCCCTCGAGGCCATCGGCAGCACCAACGACGAGGCCATGCGCCTTGCCGCGGAAGGGGCGGAGGCGGGCACGCTGGTCTGGGCCAAGGCCCAGAGCCGGGGGCGGGGCCGGCGTGGACGAAGCTGGGCATCGCCGCGCGGAAATCTTTACCTCTCCCTCATCCTGCGTCCGGACTCTCCGGTGGCGACCGCGGCGCAGCTCAATTTCGTCGCGGCGCTCGGCATTGGCGAGGGGCTCGCCGCCCTGAGCCCGCGATGCCCGGCGTTGCGCTATAAATGGCCCAATGATGTGTTGCTGGACAAACACAAGGTCGCGGGCATCCTGCTGGAGTCCTCGGGAAGCGGGAAAGACAGTTTCGAGTGGCTGGTGCTGGGGGTAGGCGTCAACGTGCTGAGCTTTCCGCAGGGCACCGACTACCCGGCGACGAGCCTCAAGGCCGAAGGGGTGGAGGGACTCAGCGTTGAGAACGTGCTGGAAAGCTTCTGTGATGTCTTCCTTGCCTGGCTCGAGCGCTGGCAAAGGGAGGGGTTCGCGCCGGTGCGCGCCAAATGGCTCGAGCGCGCCGCGGCCCTCGGGGAACGTATCGAGGTGCGCCTCGATGACGAGACCCTTGCCGGCACCTTCGCCGGGCTTGACGAGAGCGGCGCCCTGATTCTCCATAAGGACGGCGAACGAGTCCTGCGGATCACCGCGGGTGATGTGTTTTTCCCGAGCGCCGCCGATTGACGGTCGACCGGTCGAGGTAAACGCGCCCATGCTTCTCGCCATCGATTGCGGCAACACCAATACGGTCTTCGCCGTCTATGACGGAGAAAACCTTCGCGGCGAATGGCGCGCCACGACGAACGCGAAACAGACCGCCGACGAGTACGCCGTGTGGCTGACCCAGCTGATGACGCTCGCCGGGATAAGGCGCGAGGAGGTAACCGGCGCCATCATCGCCAACGTCGTCCCCGCCGCGCTGTTCAGCCTGACGGATCTCTGCCGCCGCTACTTCAAGTGCGAGCCCCTGGTGGTGGGCGAGGAAGGAGTCGATCTCGGGCTCGAGGTTCTGATCGAGCGCCCGGGCGAGGTCGGCGCCGACAGGCTGGTCAACGCGGTGGCCGTCCACGAGCGTTATCCCGGTCCTGTGATTCTCATCGACTTCGGCACCGCCACCACCTTCGATGTGATCGACGAGAACGGCAATTACTGCGGCGGGCTGATCGCGCCGGGGGTCAACCTTTCCGTTGATGCGCTTCACATGGCGGCCGCCAGGCTGCCGCGGATCGGGATCAGGCGCCCCAAGCAGGTGATCGGCAAGGCGACGGTTCCGGCCATGGAATCGGGCGTTTTCTGGGGCTATATCGGGCTGATCGAAGGGCTGGTGGCGCGCATAATCGAGGCCTATGGCGGCGGTAAGCTCACGGTCGTGGCCACCGGAGGGCTGGCGCCCCTGTTCGCGGATGCGACCGGCGCCATCGACCATCTGGATCCCGATCTGACGCTGCGGGGGCTGGCCGCGGTCTATCGCCGCAACAGGCCGTCATGAACGCGACCGGCGATGTCCTTGCCAGCGCCGCCGACGGACTGGTGTTCGTGCCGCTCGGCGGCGCCGGCGAGATCGGCATGAATCTTTACCTGTATGGTTGCCGCGGCAAGTGGCTGATGGTGGAGCTCGGCATTACCTTTGCCGACGACACCGCGCCCGGCATCGACGTCATCATGCCCGACCCGCAGTTCATTGCGGAGCTGCGCGACGACCTCGTGGGGCTGGTGCTGACCCATGCCCATGAGGACCATCTGGGCGCCGTGCCGTACCTGTGGCCGAGGCTCCGCTGCCCCGTCTTCGCCACGCCGTTCGCCGCGGGCCTCCTTCGCCGCAAGCTGGTCGAGGCCGGCCTCGCCGAGGAAGCGAAGGTGACCGAGGTCCCCCTCGGAGGTCACATCGCCCTCGATCCCTTTGCCATCGACTTGATCACGCTCACCCATTCGATTCCCGAATCCAACGCCCTTGCGATTGGCACGCCGTTCGGCACCGTGCTCCACACCGGCGACTGGAAGCTCGATCCCCGACCGCTCATCGGGCGGGTGACCGATGATGAGGCTCTGCGGGACCTGGGCGAGGAAGGAACCCTCGCCATGGTCTGCGATTCCACCAATGTGTTCGTCGACGGCGAGGCGGGATCGGAGGCCGAGGTCCGCGAAAGCCTCATGGAGCTGGTGGGCCGATATGAGAAGCGGGTGGCCGTGACCTTTTTCTCCTCCAACGTGGCCCGGCTTGAAACCATGGCGGCGGTCGCCGCGGCCCACGGGCGGCACGCGGCGTTGATCGGCCGCTCGTTGTGGCGGATCAACGAAACCGCCCGGAGCTGCGGCTATCTCGAGGATGTCCCGCCCTTCGTTTCCGAATATGACGTAAGCTATCTGCCGCCCGAGAAGGTGCTTTTACTGTGCACCGGAAACCAGGGCGAGCCGCAATCGGCGCTCGCGCGCATCGCCGCCCGGGATCATCCCCGCGTCGTGCTGGAGGAGGGTGACGTGGCGCTGTTTTCCTCGCGCGTCATTCCCGGCAACGAAAAGGCGGTTTACCGGCTGCAGAACCAGCTCGTGGAGCTGGGCGTGGAGGTGGTCACGGAACGCGACCAGTTCGTCCATGTCTCGGGCCACCCGGCGCGCGACGATTTGGCGCGCATGTACCAGTGGGTGCGCCCGCGAATCGCCGTTCCGATGCACGGCGAGATGCGCCACCTGGTCGAACATGCAGCCCTTGCGCGGGAATGCCGGGTGCCCGAGGCCAGGGTGGTCGCCAACGGCGATGTCCTTAAGCTGGCGCCGGGCAGGGCCGAGCTGGTTGGCCGGGTTCCGTATGGGCGCCTGGGACTCGACGGCACGAGACTCGCGCCGCTCGAAGGCTCGGTCGTGCAGGCGCGCCACCGCATGATCTACAACGGAACGGCGGCCGTCACCGTGGTCTTGGATGAGGCGGGCAAGCTCCTTGCCGAGCCGCGGCTCAGCGTCCAGGGCCTGCTGGATGTGGAAGGCGACGCCCGCGACGCCGTAGTCCTCGAGGAGGTCATCCGGACCATCGAGGATGCGTTGGAACGGCTTTCCAAGGCGGCGCGGCGCGACGACGCGACCGTCGCGGAAACGGTGCGCCTCGCGGTGCGGCGCAGGTTGAAGGCGAGCCGGGACAAAAAGCCGCTGACCGAAGTCCATGTGGTGCGTATCTAAGGTCGCGATCGGAGATCGCTTGAGGGTGAAGCTGCAAGGCATGAGTGTCCCGGAGCACGCGATAAGATGACCTGGTTCACCGGACTCATGGTGTACGTCATGCTCTGGTTTCTGGTGCTGTTCATGGTGCTGCCCTTTGGCGTGAAGGCACCCGACGAGGTCAAAAAGGGCCACGCCTCCGGCGCCCCGGCCAACCCGAGGATCTTGCTGAAATTCGGGCTGACGACGCTGGTTGCCGCGGCGCTCTGGGGAATCGTATACCTCATCGTTGCGGCGGACTGGATTACCTTCCGCACGGCTTGAGGGGGAGGGCCGAAAGTTGAAATACTGTGAACTCGCGCCGGGCCATCCCTTTCACGGGTCCTACCATGATCGGGAGTACGGGTTCCCGGTAAGCGATGATCGCGTCCTTTTTGAACGCCTCGCGCTGGAGATCAACCAGGCGGGGCTGTCCTGGCTACTGGTGTTGAAGAAGCGGGCGGCGCTCACCGCGGCGTTCGCGGCCTTCGATCTCGACCGCGTGGCGCGCTTCGGCGCGGCCGAAGTCGGGCGCCTCCTCGGAAACGAGGGGATCATCCGCAATCGGCGCAAGATCGAAGCCGTGATCGAGAACGCCCGGCGCATTCGTGCGATCCGCGAAACCCACGGAACGTTCGGCGGCTGGATCGAGGCCCATCATCCGCGGACCGGAGAGGAGTGGACGAAGCTCTTTGGCAAGACCTTCGTGTTTACGGGCCGCGAGATCGTTTCCGAGTTCCTGATCAGCATCGGCTATCTGCCGGGCGCCCATGACCCCGGCTGCCCGGTCTTTGCCCGCATCGCCGCCCTCGATCCGCCCTGGATGGCGAGCTAGAGCACTATCCGGCCAGATGGAATCAATTTGATGGCGGCAAATCGGT
>CBESNX010000003.1:0-19071 GCA_965531025.1 uncultured bacterium | reverse complement strand
ACGCCTCCGGTTGCAAACCCGCGTAGAGAGTCACCACCGAGCAAAAAGCGGTCATTGATTCGCACATCCTCGCCGATGCCGAAGATGTAGCCAAGCCTTGCGCTGAATCTCGCGATCCAGTTCCCGCCCAGGGCGTAGTAGGTCGTCCCGCTCAGGCGGGTGCTGAGGTATCTGGTGTCGCCGCCCAAGCCGGCGAGGTCGTTCGAGAGTTGCACGATATAGCCCTCGGTCGGATCGATCTTGCTGTCACGCACGTCGAAGGTCAATGACTGGCCCAATGCGGAGGTGAGGGTCCTGTCTTCCGCCTCTGGGACGAAGAGCGAGGCGGTGTCGTCGACGTCGCTGATCTCGACGGAGCGCAGGGTATAGTCGAAGCTCTGCCTGAGCTCTTCGTTGTACTCGAATCCCGTGCGCAGTCTGAGACCCCTGGTGTCCTCTTCGAAGGCGACGTTTTGCGTTTGTCTGAAGGTCTGGAAGATGTCGAAACCGGCGGACAGATTGCGGTCGAATAGATACGGCTCGGTAAATCTCACGTCGAAGTCCTGGACCTCCGCGCCAAGAGTAAGCTTGGCTCTCAGCTGTTGGCCTTTCCCCAGCAGGTTGCGCTCGGAAACAAGGATCTGGCTGATGATCCCCTGTGTGCTTGAAAATCCGGCGCCGATGTTGAACTGCCCGGTGCGTTGTTCCTCCACCGTCACATCGATGATCGCCTTGTCGGGCGCCGAACCCTCGATCTTTTTCATCACCACCTTACCTGGTTTGAAGAAACCGAGATTGCGGATGCGTTGGCCCGAGCGGCGGAACTTGGCGGTGTTGAAGGCGTCCCCCTCGATCAGGCGGAACTCGCGCCGGATAACCTTGTCCAGGGTCCGCACATTGCCCTTGATGTCGATGCGCTCGACGAAAACCCGCGGTCCCTCCTTGATCTCGTAGGTGACCGAGATGGTGCGTTTGTTGCGGTCTGGCTGGACGCGGGGACGAATGTCGACAAAGGCAAAGCCGAAATTGCCGACTTCATCCGTTAACTTGTTGATCGTTTGCTCGATCTGGTTGGCGTTGTACCACTCGCCCTCGACCGTGGTGAGGACAGGCTCGAGCTGCGAGATCTCGAGGGTGCGCAGCTGGGTCGTGATGTTTACGGGCCCGAAACGGTATCGGGCTCCTTCCTCGACGGTGAAGGTGATGAAGAAGTCCTTCCGGTCGGGGCTCAGCTCCGCCACCGCGGAGATCACCCGGAAGTCGGCGTAGCCCTGGCCCAAGTAGTGTCCCCGCAACTTTTCGCGGTCGAGAGCCAGGATGTCCGGATCATAAATGTCGGCAGCGGGAAACAAAACGCAAACGATCAGACAAGACAAGCTGTACCAAGGGACTGTTTCTTGTGTCTGAATGACGTCGCGCAGCCGCGCGTCGCTGAACGTTTTGTTGCCGATGAAGATGATCTTGCGGATTTTGGTCGGCGGTCCTTCGTTGATCTCGAAGACGAGGTCGACGCGGTTTTGCGTCTGATGGATGACTTTCGGCTCCACCGTAATGGCGAACCGCCCGGCTTGCCGGTAGATTTTCAGAATCCGTTGAACGTCCTTCTGCACCCGGGTGGACGTGTAGACTCCGCGCGGGCGCGACTGGACCTCGGCCTCAAGGAATTCGTCCTCTATCTGGTCATTTCCTTCGAAGGCCAGGCGGCTGATGATGGGGTTTTCCTCGACCCGGAGGATAAGCACGTCGCCCTCGCGGCGGAACGAAACGTCGCGGAACAGGCCGGTGGCAAACAGCTCTTTGAGGGAGCGGTCGATGCGTTCGGGATCAAAGGGGTCCCCGACCTTGATTTTCAATTTGAAGCGCACGGTCTCGGGGTCGATCCGCTGCAGGCCCTCGACGCGAATTTCGCGCACGACACCGGCGCCGGGCGAACCCGTTTGCGCCGTGGCCGGCGAGAGCGGCGCGCCGAGGCACGCCAGCCAGCCCGCGAGTCCCGCAACTCCAATCCAACGCAACAAATCGCCTCTCCGCGCGTTATGATCGCGTCAGGTTATCAGCCCCTTGAAAAACTCCACCAGGCCCTGAAACCGGCTCAGGTCCTGGTAGGTCAAAAAGACGAAAAGTGTTAATACCAGTCCCAAACCAATTCGGAAACCGTACTCCACGAATTTTTCGCTCAGCGGTTTTCCCCGCACCGCTTCCATCGTGTAAAACATAAGATGCCCGCCGTCGAGCATCGGGATGGGGAAAAGATTGATCAGCCCCAGGTTGATCGAGAGCAGCGCCATGAACCAGAAGACGTTGATCAGCCCGCCCTCGGCCACTTGACTGGACAGCTGGGCAATGCGAATCGGGCCGCCCAGCTCCTCCGATGAACGCGTGCCGGCGATGATTTGACCGAGCGCCTGCAAAGTGACCGCCGAGATGCGATAAGTTTCCTGCACCGCGCGCAAGGCGGCGGTGAAAGGGCCGTGGCGGACACGGGCCATGTCCTTGCCGCTGGTGATCCCGAGAAGGCCGACTTCGTAACGGCCGCCGAAGCGGTCGGTCAAACTGTGCAACTTCGGCGTCGCCGTCAAGGCGAGTTCCCTTCCCTCGCGCTCAACCGTGATGCGCAAGGGAGTGCCCGGATTCATGAGGACGATCTGCCGGACCTGCTCGAACCGCTCGATCCTGGTACCCTCGATTCTGAGGATCAGGTCGCCGGGCTGAATTCCCGCCTCTTCCGCGGCGCTGTCCGGCTGCACGGTGCCGACGTTCGGGGGCGTGAATGGCTGGCCCGCCGTGGCGAACAGGACCGTCAGGATGATCACCGCGAGGACGAAATTGGCCAGGGGTCCCGCGGACACGATCGCCGCCCTCTGCGAAAGTCTCTTGTTGTAGAACGAGACTTTTCTTTCCTCGGCCGTCAATGCCGGGGCGGTGTTGTCCTTGGCGCCGGAGAAAGCGGACTCACCGAACATCTTGACGTAGCCGCCAAAGGGCAGAAGGCTGATTTTCCAGCGTGTACCCAGACGGTCCGTCTTGCCGAAGATTTCGCGCCCAAAGCCAATGGAAAACACCTCGACGCGCACGCCGTTGCGCCGCGCGACCAGGTAATGCCCCATCTCGTGGACAAAGATGATGACTGTAAGGATGAACAGAAAGGACGCGCCGTTGGTCCAGATGAGATGCAAAAATTCCATGTTATTCAAACGTCCTTATCCGAGCGCCGTTGCGCTCAAATTCGTTCCATCAGTTCTTCCGCCTCGCGTCTCGCCTCGGCATCGGTGTCATACACCTCCTCGAGCGTTTTGAGCGCGGCTAGCGGCACGGCCTCGAGGGTCCCTTCTACGATGCGCGTGATGTCGAGGAAACCGATGCGCCGGGCCAGAAAGGCCTGAACCGCGACTTCGTTGGCGGCACTCAAGACTGTAGGGGCAGCGCCGCCGCTTTGCAAGGCCTGCCTGGCGAGCTTCAACGCCGGGAACCGCGCGGTGTCGGGCTGCTCGAAGGTCAGCGTGCCAACGGAAGCGAGGTCGAGCCGTTCGGCGGGCGCCGCAATGCGCTTTGGCCAGGCCAGCGCATAGGCGATCGGCGTGCGCATGTCCGGCATCCCCATCTGAGCCAGCACCGAGCCGTCGTTGTACGCCACCATGCTGTGAACGACCGACTGGGGGTGGACGAGAATGTCGATTCGTCCCTCGGGCACGGGGAACAGATGATAGGCTTCGATTATTTCCAGCCCCTTGTTCATCATGGTCGCCGAATCGACCGAGATCTTCGCTCCCATGTCCCAGTTGGGATGGGCCATGGCCTGCTTGGGCGTCACCTTTGCCATGGCGGCGCGGTCGAGCTTCAGGAACGGGCCGCCGGAAGCGGTGAGGATGATGCGTTCCACGGCGTCGCTGTTGGCGAAGTCGAAGACCTGGAAAATGGCGCTGTGCTCCGAATCCACGGGCAGCAGCGTTGCCCCGCTCCGTTCCACCTCCACCATCATGAGCTCCCCGGCACAGACCAGGCATTCCTTGTTGGCGAACGCCACCGTCGCCCCCCGCCGCACCGCCGTCAGGGTGGGTTCCAGGCCGGCGGCGCCGACGATCGCCGCCATGACCCAGTCGGCGGGCAGGCTGGCGGCCTCGACCAGCGCCTTGGCGCCGGCGCCCACCTCGATGCCGGTTCCCGCCAGCGCTTCCTTGAGGTCGCCGTAACATCTTTCATCGGCGATCACGGCCCTGTTCGGGCGCAGCTTACGGGCCTGTTCGGCAAGCTGCTTGGCGTTGCTGTTGGCGGTCAGGGCCTCGACGGTGTAGAGCTCCGGCCGGCGCTGGATGAGGTCGATGGTGTTGCAGCCCACCGAGCCCGTGGAGCCGAGAATGGTGATGCGGCGCGGCTCGGCGTCCTGCACCGATTCCCGTTTGCGCACGCTCACCGCCATATCACGGCGCCGCCGCCGGTCAAAAGTGAGAGTAGCGCCACCACGGGCGCCGCGGCCAGAAGGCCGTCGAGCCGGTCAAGCATACCGCCATGGCCGGGGATGAGAGAGCCCGAATCCTTGACGCCAAAATGCCGCTTGACCTTCGATTCGGCAAGGTCGCCCGCCTGCGCGACCAGCGCCAAGACCCCGCTGAGAAAGACGAGCGGCCAGGGCCCCGGCAACTTGAGCAGAAGGGCCGCCGCCAACCCCGCCAGCGTGGCGCAGAACAGCCCGCCGAACAGCCCCGCCCAGGTCTTGTTGGGGCTGATGACCGGCGCGAGCCGCTGGCCGCCTATCGCCCTGCCGGCGAGGAAGGCTCCGGTGTCGGTGGCCCACACCACGCCGAGAAGCCAGAACACCGTCGCGCGCCCGAGCTCGGGATCCGCCCGCAACCAGATCAGGGCGACGGCCGGCACGCCGATGTAAAGGGCACCGATCGAGGTCCAGAACGGGGCCTTGTGCCCGCTCATCCGCGCCCCTCCATAGACCAGAATCGCCCCCCCGAACATAGCCAGCAGGGCGTACTCGAAGGTTCGAAAAGCCGCGGCGGTGATAGCGGTCAAGAGCACCAGCATCAACACGCCCACACTCAGGCGCGTGCGGCCGCCGCCGCAGAGCGCGTCCCACTCGTGGGCCATGAGGAGCGCGGCCAGCGCCACGATGGCGGCGAGAGCCGTCGGCCCGACATAAACGGCGGCAAGCACCGGCGGCGCCAGGACCAGGGCCGAGACCACGCGCGACCCAAGCTTGCCAAACCGGCCGTCATCCACCGGCCGCGCCGTATCGTCTTTCGCGCCGACGAAATTCATGTATGGCATCTTCGAGGTCGCTTTTCTCGAAGTCCGGCCACAAAGTGTCGATGAAAACCAGTTCGGCGTAAGCCGACTGCCACAAGAGAAAATTGCTCAGCCGCTTCTCACCGCTGGTCCTGATAACGAGATCCGGGTCAGGAAGTCCCGTGGCGGCGAGATGGTTGGCGAACACCTCTTCGACGATGTCGGAGGGCTTGATGCGGCCCGCCAGGACTTGCAAGGCGAGGCTTCGGGCCGCCGCCGTGATTTCCTGGCGGCTGCCGTAGTTCAGGGCCATCGTAAGGTGCAGCGCGGTGTTCTTCCTGGTGTAGCTCTCGGCATACTCGATGAGGGTGACGATGTCGGGCGCCAGCCCGCCGCGGTCCCCGATGACGCGCAGCCTGACGCCGTTCTTGTGCAGGTCCGCGATCTCGCTCCTGAGATGGCGGCGCAGCAACCCCATCAATTCACTGACCTCGGCGGCCGGCCGCTTCCAGTTTTCCGAAGAGAAGCCAAAGAGCGTGAGGTAGGAAATGCCGAGCTCGAACGCCCCTGCCACGGCGCGGCGCAGCGCCTCGGCGCCCCGTCTGTGGCCTTCGATCCGGGGCAGGCCGCGCGTCCGCGCCCAGCGGCCGTTGCCGTCCATGATGATGGCGACGTGGGTCGGCGGCGGGGGGACTTCCATGGTTGAGCGAATTGCCTTCATCGGCTCAGAACTGCATGATTTCCTTTTCTTTTCCGGCCAGGGTCTCGTCGATCTCCTTGACCCGCTCGTCGGTCAGGGACTGGATTTCCTCGGACCAAGCGTGGTGTTCATCCTGGGAAATCTCGCCTTCCTTTTCCATCCTCTTCAAGGTGTCCATGCCGTCGCGGCGCACGTTGCGCACCGAGACTCTCGCCTGCTCGGCGTATTTGCCGGCAATCTTGACGAGCTCGACGCGCCGTTCCTCGCTGAGCTCCGGGATCGGCACGCGCACGATCTGGCCGTCGCTTGCGGGGTTGAGCCCGAGCCCGGAATTCCGGATCGCCTTTTCGACCGCGCCAACGAGCGATTTGTCCCAGACGTTCACGGTCAACAGCCGCGGTTCGGGGACATTGACGGTCGCCACCTGATGGATCGGCACCTCCCCGCCATAGGCCGGCACGACGACCCGATCGAGAAGGCTTGCCGAGGCTCGTCCCGTCCTTAAGCCTCCGAACTCGGACCGCAACACGTTAACCGCCCCGTCCATTCTGCGTTTGAGGTCGCTGATATCCGGTTCGGCCATGTTCAGCCCTCTTTAACTTATGATGGTGAATTTTCCCTTGCCGGATACGACATCGGCAAAAGCTCCGGGATTGTGTACCGAAAACACCAAAATCGGAATGTTATTTTCACGGGCAAGGGAAATGGCCGAAGCGTCCATGACCTGCAGGTTTCCGGCCAGGACATCGTGATAGGTCAGCCTTTCGAAACACTTCGCATCCTTGACCTTCAGGGGATCGGCATTGTAAACGCCGTCCACCTTGGTGCCCTTGAGAAGCGCGTCACACCCCATCTCCGCGGCCCGCAAGGCGGCCGCCGTGTCGGTGGTGAAATACGGGTTGCCCGTGCCGGCGGCGAAGATCACGACCCGGCCCTTTTCCATGTGACGCACGGCCCGCCTGCGGATATAGGGCTCGCAGATGGTGGACATCGGTATGGCGGAAACGACCCGGGTGGGAACGTCGACGCGCTCCAAGGCGCTTTGCATGGCGAGCGAATTGATGACGGTCGCCAGCATGCCCATGTAATCGGCGCTCGCGCGTTCGACGCCTTGGGCGGCGCCGGAAATGCCGCGAAAGATGTTGCCGCCCCCGATGACCACGCAGACCTGCACGCCGGTTTCGTGTACGGCGCGCACATCGGCGGCCAGGCGGTCCACGAATTCGGGATCGAGGCCGCATTCACGGGATCCCATCAGGGCCTCGCCCGAGATCTTGAGCAGAACGCGTCGGTGCTTGCCGTCAGGGGGCATACTTGCTCCAGCTACCACTCCATGCCTGTCTCAGAGCCCAAGGACCGTCACCCCCCGTCGCGTCCGCAAGCTGCGGATCTTTAAGGCCCAAAGAGACCTGGGGTTCTCGGCCCCGGCGCCATGACCTGTGGCCGGCCCGCAAACCGCCGCCTGTGGCGCCCCTCGGCGCGCGCGCCGCCCGCGGCGTCCAAAGCATACTACAAATCTTCCAAGCCTTCCCCCTTGGTTGGGAGAGGGCGCACTAACCCGCAAGCTGCGCGGCGACCTCGGCGGCAAAGTCGGTCTCGTTGCGCTCGATCCCCTCGCCCAGCGCGAAGCGCACGAACCCCGCGAGCTTCACCTCCGCGCCGATATCCCTGGCCGCCCGCTCGATGACCTTTGACACCTTGGACTCACCGTCGATGACGTAAACCTGCTCGGGCAACACGACCTCTTCATGGAACTTCCTGAGCCGGCCCTCGACCATCTTCTCGATGATGGCCTCGGGCTTGCCGGACGCCCTGGCCTGCTCCGTCAACACGCCGCGCTCGCGCTCGATGGCCGCCGCATCGAGCGTTTCGATGGACAGGGCTTGGGGATTCGCCGCCGCCACGTGCATGGCCAGCTGTTTGCCCAAGGCGGCGAGGGTCGGAACATCGCCCGAGGATTCAAGGCCGACAAGGACGCCGATCTTCCCGAGGCCCGGCGCCGCCGCATTGTGGGTGTAGGTCGAAACCACGCCCTGGCTCACCGACAGCGACGCCGCGCGGCGCAACCGCACATTTTCACCGATGGTTGCGACGAGTTCCGTCAATGCCTCGTCCACCGTCTGATCGGAGCCGGGAAAACCCGCCGCCCTGAGCTGTTCCAGATCCCCGCCCGCCTCGAGGGCCAGCTCGGCGACCGTCATGACGAATTTCTGGAAGGTTTCGTTGCGGGCGACGAAGTCGGTCTCGGAATTGACCTCGACGAGGACGCCCATCGGACCGGTTGCCAGCGCACCCACGAGTCCCTCGGCGACGACGCGGCCGGCTTTCTTCGCCGCCACGGCAAACCCTTGCTTGCGCAGCCAGTCGACCGCCGCCTCCATTGCGCCGCCGGTTTCGGTGAGGGCTCTCTTGCAGTCCATCATGCCGGCGCCGGTCCTGTCCCGCAGCTCCTTTACCAATGACGCGGTGATCTGGGCCATTTTTTACCTGCAAATATACTCGTAACCTGTTACGATGGAACGAAAAAGAGAGCCACGGCTCCCTCGAACCGGGGGGCAGGGAGAGCGCATCAGGACTCCTTCCTCTCCTTCGTCTCCTTCGTCTCCTTCGTCTCCTTCGTCGCCCTCGACTTTTTGGATGGGGCGGATTTCCCGCTGTCTTCTTTCGCCGCGCCGGCTTTTTTGGCCTTGGCCGCCGTTTTTACCGTCCTCTTGCCCGTCAACCTGCCCAGCAACCCGCCGGCCCGCCTTTTTTTCGCCGGAGCCTTGGCGGCCTTCGCCTCGGATTTCGGGGTTGGCTCGGCCTCCGAGGCGGGCGCCTCGGCCGGCTTCTCCTTCTCCGTCGCCTCTGCGGGCGCGGCCTCGGGCCGTTCGGCTTCCTCCGGCTTCGCCGGTTCGGGCGGCTCGAGGGCTTCGCTGGCGGTTGCGGCGAGCGGCGCGGGCTCGGGTTCCTCGACGGCCTGGGGTTCGGCGGCCGCTTCGGCGGTCTCGACCGCCGCGACTTTCCCGGCCGGCGCGGCCTCGGGCGCGACAAGCGGTTCACCCGCCGGTCTCTCCTGTTCCGCGTCTGGCACTGCGGCGCCCTCGGCGGCCGGGGCCTCCTCTTCCGTCTCCGCGAGCTGCTCGGCGGGCGCCTCCTCGCCTTCGCCCACGTCGATGCCGGCGGCCAGCATCTCCTGCTGGATGCCGTCCAGAACCGCATAGGACATCAGGTCGCAGTAAAGGTTGATCGACCGTACGGCGTCGTCATTGCCGGGGATCGGATAGGTGATACCCTCGGGTTCGGAATTGCTGTCGATCACCGCCACGATCGGAATGCCCAGCTTCTTCGCCTCGTGCACGGCGATGCTTTCCTTGTTGGTGTCGATCACGAACAGGATGTCGGGCAGCCCGCCCATTTCCTTGATGCCGCCAAGCGCCCGCTCGAGCTTGTCGCGCTGACGGGTCAGGTGCAAAAGCTCCTTTTTGGTCAGCCCGATGTTCTCCTCGGCGAGCCGCTCCTCCAGCTCCTTCAGGCGGCGCATGGAGACGGAAATCGTCTTCCAGTTGGTCATCATGCCGCCGAGCCAGCGGTGGTTGACGTAGTGCTGGCCGCACCGCTTGGCGGCCTCGGAGATCTTCTCGCTTGCCTGGCGCTTGGTGCCGACGAAGAGCACGCGCCCGCCGTTGGCGACGATGTCCCTCACCGCCTCCAACGCCCGGTACAACAGCGGCACGGTCTGCTGCAGGTCGATGACGTGGATGCGGTTGCGCTCGCCGAAGATGTACGGCGCCATTTTCGGATTCCAGCGTCCGGTGCGGTGGCCGAAATGAACTCCCGCTTCCAAGAGCTGGCGCATGGTAAAGGTGGGTAACGCCATGTTCCTTTTCCGGTTGAGCCGCCGCGGGATTGAGGTCCGCGCCTCCATGGCCCTGAGGCCGGGGCGTTGATCGGACACCGGAACGATCCTTGAGGATGGCCTCCCGAAGGCCGCGTTCCCGCGTGAGAGCTGAAATTGCGCGTGCTAGATAGCTTCCGCGCCCTCGTTTGGCAAGCGAAATCGCCGCCGTCCGGGGCGACACGCCAGGCCGGCGGGGGTCCAATAATCCTAAATCTCGCGCACCTCGACGACGCCGGGCAGGGCCTTGATCGCGCTTTGCGCCTCGGGCGTGACGGCGTAGCCCCCGGGAAGGGCGATCTCCACCTCCGCCTCGGGCGCGAGGTCGAGCACCAGATCGACCCGCCCGCGCCCCTTGCGCAGCCCGGCCATGACATCCCTGAGCCCCGGCAAGGCGGTCTCTTGCGCCACGAACACCTTGAGCCCCGGCGCGGCGGAGGCGACCGCCTCATCGAGGGATTGTATCGATTGCGCGGTCAGGCGTATCCCCTCCCCGTCCCGGCGGGCGTCCGCCGTCACCAGCACGGGCGTCCCCGATTCGAGAAGCCCGCGCGAGGCCGCCAGCATCTCCGAGAACACCGTGACCTCGAACATGCCGCTGGTGTCGGAGAACTGAACGAAGGCGAAGCGGTTGCCCCGGGCGGAGGTGCGCTCCTTCTTGCCGATCACGGTGCCGGCCAGGCGCACGCGGCCGGCCTCCCGCGCGCGCGCTCGGGAGTTGAGCTCCGTGCACTTGACGACCTTGAGGCGCTCCAGGCCCTTGCCGTAAGCATCGAGCGGATGGCTCGAGAGGTAAAAGCCGATGGCCTCGAACTCGTGGCGTAGCCGCTCCATGTCCGGCCAGTCGGGAATATCCGGCAATGCCCTGGCATGCCCTGTGATGTCCGATTCGGTGCCGAACAGGCTTTCCTGGGCGCTCATCCGTTCGCTGGCGACGGCATTGGAATGCTGGATCAGGGTGTCGATGCTGGCGAACAGCTGGGCGCGGTTTTCATGCACGCAGTCGAACGCGCCGGCACAGGCGAGGCTCTCCAGTTGGCGCTTGCTGATGACCCTGGGATCGCACCGGCCGGTGAAGTCGAACGGGTCCGTGAACGGACCGTTCGCCTCACGCTCGCGGACCACCGCCTCCATGGCCTGGACGCCGACATTCTTGAGTGCGCCCAAGGCATAGCGAATCGCCTGCTCGTCCGCGGGCATCGTTTCCACCGTGAACACGGCGCCGGAGGCGTTGATGTCGGGGGGCAGGAGCCTGATCCCCAGCCGGTCGAGCTCCTGGCGGAAGGTGTTGAGCTTGTCCGTATTGCCGAGATCGAGGGTCATGGAAGCCGCCAGGAACTCGACCGGGAAGTTGGCCTTGAGATACGCCGTCTCATACGCGATGAGGGCGTAGCCTGCGGCGTGGGATTTGTTGAAACCGTAGCCCGCGAACTTGAAGACCTGCTCGAAGATGTGCTCGGCCGTGCCCCGCTCCACGGCCCGCGCCACCGCGCCGTCGACGAAGTGGCGCCGCTGTTTCTCCATCCCCGATCTGATCTTCTTGCCCATGACCCGGCGCAGGATGTCGGCGGCGCCCAGGCTGTAGCTCGCCAGCACCTGCGCGATCTGCATGACCTGTTCCTGGTAGACCATGACCCCGAAGGTCTCCTTCAGGATCCCTTCCAGCGAGGGGTGCAGGTAGTCGGGCTCCTCGAGGCCGTGCTTGCAGGCGATGTAGCGCGGGATGTTGTCCATCGGCCCCGGCCGGTAGAGCGCGACGAGCGCGATGATGTCCTCGAAAGTGTCGGGCCTCAGCTTGCGCAGCACATCGCGCATGCCCGAACTTTCGAGCTGGAACACGCCGGTTGTCTCGCCCTGCGCCAGCATCTCGAAGGTGGGGCGGTCGTCCAGCGGCAGCGCCCCAAGATCGAGGTCGATTCCCCGGGCCTCGATCAATTCGTGGGCGCGCTCCAGCACGGTCAGGGTCTTCAGGCCCAGGAAATCGAACTTCACGAGCCCCGCCAGCTCCACGTACTTCATGGAGAACTGGGTCACCGGCATGTCCGAGCGCGGGTCGCGGTAAAGCGGGATGAGCTGGTCCAGCGGACGGTCGCCGATGACGACGCCCGCGGCGTGGGTCGAGGCGTGGCGGGGGAGCCCCTCGAGCCGGAGCGCGATGTCGATGAGCCGCGCCACCGTCGCGTCCTCATCGCGCATCCGTTGCAGGGCGGGCTCGCCCTCGATGGCCTGGGAAAGGCTCACGGGCTTCGCCGGGTTGTGGGGCACCAGCTTGCAGATGCGGTCCACCTGTCCGTAGGGCATGCCCAGCACCCGGCCGACGTCGCGCAGCACCGCGCGCGCCTGCAACTTGCCGAAGGTGATGATCTGGGCGACCCGGTCGCGGCCGTATTTCTGCTGGACGTATTGGATGACCTCGTCGCGCCGATCCTGGCAGAAATCGATGTCGAAGTCGGGCATCGACACCCGCTCGGGATTGAGGAAACGCTCGAACAGAAGGCCGATACGCAACGGATCGAGATCGGTGATGGTGAGCGCCCAGGACACGACCGAGCCGGCGCCCGAGCCGCGCCCCGGACCGACGGGAATATTCCGGCTTTTGGCCCATTTGATGAAATCGGCCACGATCAGGAAGTAGCCGGGAAAGCCCATTGCGGTGATGACGCCAAGCTCGTAATCGAGGCGCTCGCGATAGGGCTTCGCCGCCGCATCACGCGCGGCGTCGTCCATGTCCGGCGTGAAGACGTGGGCATCCAGGCGCGTCTTGAGCCCCTCGGCGGCCTGGGCCCGCAGTTCCTCGGCTTCGCCCAGCCCTTCCGGGACCGGAAAGGCGGGCAGGATGGGCTTGCGCACGCCCGGCATGAAGGCGCAGCGCTGCGCGATGACCAAGGTGTTGTCGAGCGCCTCCGGCAGATCAGCAAAAAGCGCCCGCATCTCGGCCGCCGTCTTGAACCGGTGCTCGGGGGTGAGCTTGCGCCGGTCGGTATCGGCCACGAAGCTTCCCTCGGCGATGCAGATGAGCGCGTCATGGGCCTCGTACATATCCGCGTCCGCAAAGAACACCTCGTTGGTCGCGACCAGCGGCACGTCGTGTTTGTAGGCGAGATCGAGAAGCCTTCCCTCGACGCGGTTTTCCTCTTCCAGGCCATGGCGCATCAGCTCGACGTAAAGCCGGCCCGGAAACAGCTCCTTCAGCCGCGCGAGTCTTCTTTCGGCGGCCTGGTCCTGATCCTCGAGCAAAAGCCTCCCGATGACGCCTGCGGGCCCGCCAGTCAACGCGATCAGCCCGTCCGAGAAGGAGTCGAAGTCCGCGAGCGCCACCTGGGGGATTTCGCCCGCCGCGGTCTCCAGGTAGGCTTGGCTCACAAGCTTGATGAGATGGCCGTAGCCCGTCTCGTTCTGGGCCAGAATCACCAGCTTGTCGGGCTCCGCCGCGCGGCCGTTGCTCGCCTTGGGCGAAGCCTTCGGCGGAGCCAGGCCGTTGCCCGCGGCAACCGCGCCCGCTTCCTCGCGGCGCACCGCAAGCTCGCAGCCGATGACCGGCTGCACGCCCGCATCCTTGCAGGCGAGGGAGAATTCGAGCGCCCCGAACAGGTTCCGGGTGTCGGTCACCGCCACCGCCGGCATGGCGTGCCGGCGGCACAAAGCGGCGAGTTCGTCGAGCTTGATCGCCCCTTCCAGAAGCGAGTAAGCGGAATGGACCCGCAAGTGGACGAAATCGGCGTGCGGCATGCTTCTCCCTCGCTTCCTTCGGGCGTTGGGCTATTGATTCCACAGTCCGGCCCGGAGGGCAACATGTCGTCGGCGAAAAACAATTATCCACAGCATTTTGTGGATAAGTCCGGCGGGATCAAGCTTGGCCTAGGTCTCGAGCAGCACCCCGTTCTCGAGCACGAGCACCCGGTCCATGCGCCGCGCGAGGTCGGGATTGTGGGTGGCGATCAGGGCGGCCTGCGCCTTGGCGCGGAGCACTTTTAAGAGCTCGGCGAAGACCTCATCGGCGGTGCGCTGGTCGAGATTGCCGGTGGGCTCGTCGGCCAGCAGCACCTTGGGCGCGTTGGCCAGCGCCCGGCAGACGGCGACGCGCTGCTGCTCGCCGCCGGAAAGGCGGGCCGGGCGGTGGGATTCGCGGGCCTCGAGCCCGACCATGGCCAGAAGCTCCCGCGCCCTCGCGCGGGCTTGATTGCGCGAGAGCCCGGCGATCATCTGGGGCAAAATCACGTTCTCCAGGGCCGAGAATTCGGGCAGTAAATGGTGGAACTGGTAGACGAAACCCAGGTGCTCGCGCCGCATCCGCGTGCGCCCGGCGTCGTCGAGCTTGCCGCACGCGGCGCCGTCGAGCCGCACCTCGCCCTTATCGGGGCGCTCGAGCAACCCGGCGATGTGCAGCAAGGTCGACTTCCCGGCCCCGGACGGCCCGACGAGCGCGACGATCTCGCCGGGCCGCAGACTCAACGAGGCGCCGCGCAGGACCTCGAGCCGGACGCCGCCCTGGATGAAGGTGCGCACGATGCCGTCGAGTTCGAGGGCCGCCTCACTCATAGCGCAGCGCTTCCACCGGATCGAGCCGCGCGGCCCGCCAGGAGGGGTAGATCGTGGCCAGCAGCGACAATGCGAGCGCCGTGACGACGACGGTCGCCACCTCGGCCCCATCGATGCGCGAGGTGAGCCGCGCGAAAAAGTCGGCCTCGCCGGCGAACGGACCCCGCGACCCCAGCGCCGCCGCGATCCAGCCGCCGATAGCCTCGATGCGCGCCGCCAGGAACAGGCCCATGGCGGTCCCGATCGCGGTGCCGGCGACGCCCACGCTCGCGCCGCTCATGATGAAGATGCGCAGGATCATCCCCCGGGTCGCACCCATGGTGCGGAGGATGGCGATGTCGCGGCTCTTGTCCTTCACCAGCATCACCAGGCTGGCGATGATGTTGAGCGCGGCGATGAGAACGATCAGGGAGACGATGACGAAGGTGGCGACGCGCTCGACCTCGAGCGCCACCAGCAGCGCCGCGTTTGCCTGGCGCCAATCGTAGACGCGGTAGCGCTCCCCGATGCGTGCGGCGACCTCGCGCGTCCACGCCGCCACCCGCCGCGGGTCGGCGACCTCGATCTCGAGGGCGGTGACGCGGTCGGGCAGGTCGAAGAAACGCTGGGCGGCGGCGAGCGGCATGAAAAGCAGCGTTTCCGCCCTCGGTCCGGCCGCCGCGCCGGAAATCGCGCCGACGCGGAAGGCGCCGCGGCGGGGCGTCAAGGCAATGCCCTCCTTCGCGGCTGTCGGTGTCACCAGCGTCAGAGGATCGCCGACCGACAGCGCCAGCCTGGCGGCGAGCCACGGTCCGATCACCACGGCGGCGCCGGCCAGGGAGGTCGCGTCGCCCGGCACAAGCGCGGCGCGGCCCGCGAGCGCCGCGAGATCTTCGCGCGGAAGGCCCCGTGCGATGACGATCAGCAACCTTCGGCCCGACGATGCCATGACCTGCCGTTCGATCACCGGGCGCGCGCGGACGACGCCCTCGAGCACGCGCAACTCGCGGGCCAGTGAGTCGAACCCGGTGATGCCCGCGGGCCCGCCGGCCACCGTCAGATGGCCGCGAAAGCCGATCACCTGGCTCAGCAACTGCTCGCGAAAACCGCTCAACACCGCCAGCACGACGATCAGCACGGCGACGCCAAGGGCGATGCCAGCGAGAGTAAGCCCGGCGATGAGCGACACCTTGCCCTCCTGGCGGCGGGCGCGCAGATAGCGCACCGCGACCATGCGCTCGAAGCTCGAGAGCACCGCCGCCTCGCCGTCTACCTAGCCTTAAGCGCCGCGCTAGCCATAACGCAGCGTCTCGACGGGATCGAGCGAGGCGGCGCGCCATGACGGGTACAGCGTGGCGATGAGCGAGGCGCCCAGCGCAATCGCCGCCACCCAGGCCGCGTCCGCCGCCTGGATGCGCGCGGGAAGCTCGGCGAGCAGGTAGAGTTCGGGCGAGAACAGGTCGACCCCGGCCAGCGCCTCGAGCCAACGCCGGATGGTCTCGATATGCTCCGCGAACACGACGGCGAGGGCGACGCCGGCGGCGGCGCCGGCGAGCCCGACGGCGAGGCTGTTGAGGAGGAAGATGCGCATGATCATGCCGCGGGTCGCGCCCATGGTGCGCAGAATCCCGATCTCCCCGCGCTTGTCCTTCACCAGCATGTTGAGCCCGGATATGATGTTGAACGCGGCCACCAGGATCACCAGCGCCAGCAACAGTATGAGCACGTTGCGCTGCACCCGCACCTGGTTCAGGAAAGGCGCGTACACGTCGCGCCAGTCCCGCAGCCTGAGCCGCGGGCCCACGGTCTCGGCGATCGCCGCGCGCGCCGCGTCCACCGCCTCGGGGTCGTGGAGCACCACCTCGAGGCCGGTGACGCCGCCGCGCAAGCGTAAGAAGAGGTCCGCCGCCTCGAGCGGCATGAAGATGAAGCTGTCATCGTAGTCGAACATGCCGATCTCGAAGGTGGCGACGACGCGATAGCGCTTCTGCCGCGGCACCGCGCCGAACACGGTCGGCGTCGTCTGCGGCGAAACCAGCGTCACCGTATCACCCGCGTCCACCCCGAGCTTCTGGGCGAGCCGAGTGCCGAGCGCGACGGCGCTCTTGCCGGCGAAACCATCGAGGCTGCCCGCGCGAATGTTGGCGGCCACGATCCGGCGGCGCTCGAGATCGGCGCGGCGCACCCCGCGCACCAGCGCCCCGGCGGCGACGCCCTTGGCGGTCGCCATGACCTGGCCCTGGATCATCGGCGTCACCCCGGATACCTCGTCAAGCTCGCCGAGGCGCGCCGCCAACGCATCGAAGTCGTCGAGCCGGCCGCGCGGGTCGTCGACCCTGAGATGGCCGTTGACCTCGAGCACGCGCGCCAGAAGCTCGTGGCGGAAGCCGTCCATCACCGCGACCACGACGATCAGCGCGGCGACGCCCAGCGCGATGCCGAGGAACGAGAAGCCGGCGATCACGGAAATGAAGCCTTCCTGGCGGCGCGCCCGCAGATACCGCCCGGCCACCATGCGCTCGAAAGGGGAAAACAGCATCGCGCGAGCTCACGCGGCGGCGCGCGACGGCGCCAGGCGGGCGAGCGCGGACTCGACCGACAGCTCCTCGCTCTCGCCGCTCTTGCGGCATTTGAGCTCGACCACGCCGCGCTTGAGCCCGCGGGGTCCGACAATGACCCGCCAGGGCAGGCCGGTCAGGTCGAGCGTGGCCAACTTGACGCCCGGGCGTTCATCCCGGTCGTCGTAAAGGACCTCGTCGCCCGCTTGGCGCAACTTGGCGTAGATGTCCTCGCACACCCTCTCACAGGCCGCCTCGCCGGCGCGCAGGTTGATGAGCCCCACCCTGAACGGGGCGACCGATTCCGGCCAGATGATGCCCATATCGTCGTGGCTGGCCTCGATGATGGCGCCGACCAGGCGCGAAATGCCGATGCCGTAGGAGCCCATCTCGACGGTGATGGATTCGCCGTTCGGTCCGGTCACCACCGCTCCCATCGGCTCCGAGTATTTGGTGCCGAAATAGAAGATGTGGCCGACCTCGATGCCCCTCGCCGTGCGCAGCCGCTCCTCGGGCACCGGGCAGGCGGCGCGATCGTGCTCGTCGTCCGCGGCGGCGTAAAGGGATTTCAGGGCCTCGACGTCCGGCTCGTCGCCCTTGGCGCGAAGCTCGTCGTAGGCCGCGTCGTAGTAGATCCGGCTCTCGCCCGTCTGGGCGAGGATCTGGAACTCGTGAGACATGTCGCCGCCGATCAGGCCCGGGTCGGCGCGCACGGGAATCGCGGTCAGGCCCATGCGGGAGAAGGTCTTGAGATAGGCCCTGTACATGTTGTCGTAGGACCGTCTGGCGCCTTCGAAATCGAGGTCGAAGGAGTAGTTGTCCTTCATCAGGAATTCGCGGCCCCGCATGATGCCGAAGCGCGGGCGGATCTCGTCGCGGAACTTCCACTGGATCTGATAGAGGTTCTTGGGAAGATCGCGGTAGCTCCTGATGTAATGGCGGAAGATGTCGGTGATCAGTTCCTCGTTGGTCGGGCCGTAGAGCAGTTCGCGCTCGTGGCGGTCGAGAATGCGCAGCATCTCCTTGCCGTAATCCTCATAACGGCCCGATTCCTGCCAGATTTCCGCCGGCTGGATGGTCGGCATGAGGAGCTCCTGGCAACCGGCGGCATCCTGCTCTTCGCGGACGATCCGCTCCACCTTCCGGAGCACGCGCAGCCCGAGGGGCAGCCAGGAATAGATGCCGGCGCTGGCCTGCCGGATCATGCCGGCGCGCAGCATCAGCCGGTGCGAGACGATTTGCGCTTCGGCGGGCGTCTCCTTCAGGGTCGGCATGAAGTAGGTCGATAGACGCATGACATCCTTAAAGCACGCAATGGCACGCGGGCGCGGCGCGTCGGCGGCCATCCGCGCGGTCAGACTTTAGGCAAAGGCAGTATCAATAGCAATGGCGGGTGGGCCGGCGGCAAGGGGCCGGTGAGCGGACCGTGCGAGCGCGTCGGGACTGCCGGCGGGATCACCACCGGGCGGAGACGCTTGCCAACGCATGCGCTCCTTTTGAAACCTCGAACAACGGTGCTCGAACAACGGTGATAGATGAGCGCAGTAGCGGCTTCGCCGCCTTGATCCCAGTCACCGGACGCCTTGGCCCTCATCGGTACGCAACGCTCCTTGACCGGACCTAAGGAACCACGGCGCAGTCGGGTCCTTTCACGAACTGACGGCCACGAACCGAGGGGAAGGCGGATATCCGAAGATCATCGATAAGCCGTGCTGGGTTTCGCCCTCGCCTTGGGTGTGACAGGAGCGGTTTTCATGCTTTTCCTCGGTCTCGCCGGGTGGCTGTTCGATTGGGCACGGCGCTCGTCAACCTGATCGCCTCGCTTTATATCGGCGTCGCCCCGACGCTCCCGGGAAGCATTCTCGGTGCGATCTGGGGATTGTTTGACGGGTTCATCGGCGGCGTGGTGCTTGCTTGGACCTACAATCAACCTCAAAGATTACTTTAATATAATCATCCATCCCTTTGAAATACAGCAGATAGTTAATCGAAGCCGCTGCCATTCTCGGCGGTTTCCATGAGGCACGGCAACAGCCGCGTCGTGCCCCGACGCAGCCTGTGGAAAAAACCGGGAAAAAATGTGGGAAACAGGTGACTTGCGCGTCAAATTTGCGTACAATGCACTGCAACGATAAAAATAATAGCCGCACCGACTAAGCTATGCGGCCCAAGTTCAGGGAGAAAACGCGTACCAGGCGGGGAGAGGG
>CBESNX010000002.1:0-21595 GCA_965531025.1 uncultured bacterium | reverse complement strand
CCCTCGCCCTGGCCCTCGACCTGGCCCTCGACCTGGGCGTGACCGCCCGCCGCCGGCATCGCCACGAGGGCGGCCAGGAGGACGAGACGGACGGCGGGTTGTATCATCGCTCGTTTCTTGCACGTTGAAGGTGCGCCGGCGCGTGCTTATTGAGAGCCGTTCAAGGCCGGCGTCCCAAGGCATATCGCATATCGGCGAAACCAGCACAAGAAATGCTTTGCCGGCATCTTGCCGGCGCGGGCGGGCCGCGGCGGCCAGGGGCGCAAACGCGCCCGAGAAAGCGGCCTTGATCGTTGCGAGAATCGATGGGCTTCGCCGACCCGCATGTCCTGCGCCGCCGGCCCGGAGGCCCGAAGTTGACACGGAAGCGGCGTGCCTCTATCTCTCAGATGCGTTCTTGCCGCTTCCGTGGCCCTTGCCCCGTCTTAAGCGACGTCTTTGAGGATCTTGCATGATCGGCGCCCTCGCCAAGAGAATTTTCGGCACCGCGAACGAGCGCCTGCTCAAGCACCTCGAGGATCCGGTCGCCAATATCAACGCGCTGGAGCCCGGGCTCGAGAAGCTCGGGGATGAAGAGCTTCGCGCGCGCACGGACTGGTTGCGCGAGCGCCACGCCAAGGGCGAGACCCTGGAGGAACTCCTGGTCGAGGCCTTCGCCACCGTGCGCGAGGCCGCGAAGCGCACCCTGGGCCAGAGGCACTTCGACGTGCAGCTCATGGGCGGCATCGTCTTGCATCGCGGCATGATCACGGAAATGGCGACCGGCGAAGGCAAGACCCTGGTCGCGACCATGCCGGTGTACCTCAACGCGCTCGAAGGCAAGGGCGTTCACGTGGTCACCGTCAACGACTACCTTGCCAAGCGCGATGCCGAGTGGATGGGCCAGATTTACGACTTCCTGGGGATTCGCGTCGGCTGCATCACCCACGAGCTCGATGACGATGAGCGCCGCGCGGCTTACGCGGCCGACGTGACCTACGGGACCAACAACGAGCTCGGCTTCGATTACCTGCGCGACAACATGAAGTTCCGCCTCGAGGATATGGTCCACCGGCCTTTCAACTACGGGATCGTGGATGAAGTGGACTCGATCCTCATCGACGAGGCGCGCACGCCCCTCATCATCTCCGGGCCGACGGAAGATTCTTCCGAGCTCTACAAAAAGGTCGACGCGCTCATTCCCAAGCTCGGACCGGAGGATTTCGAGAAGGACGAGAAGGCCCGCGCCGTGACCTTCACCGACGCCGGCTCGGAGAAGATGGAAGAGCTGCTTGGCGCGGCCGGCCTTCTAAAGGCGGGCTCGCTCTATGACTTCGAGAACGTCTCGCTGGTCCATCACGCCAACCAGGCCCTTCGGGCGCACAAGCTGTTCGCCCGCGACACCGATTACATCGTCAAGGACGACAAGGTCATCATCATCGACGAATTCACCGGCCGCATGATGGAGGGCCGGCGCTACTCCGAGGGCCTGCACCAGGCGCTCGAGGCCAAGGAGAACGCCGCCATCCAGAACGAGAACCAGACGCTCGCCTCGATCACCTTCCAGAACTACTTCCGGCTCTATCCGAAGCTCGCCGGCATGACCGGTACGGCCATGACCGAGGCGGCGGAGTTCGAGGACATCTACAAGCTCGATTCGGTGGACATCCCCACGAACCTGCCATGCATCCGGGACAACCACGACGATGAGGTCTACCGCACGGCCGACGAGAAATACGGCGCCATCCTCGCCCAGATCGAGGAATGCCACGCCCGCAAACAGCCGATGTTGGTGGGCACGGTGAGCATCGAGAAGTCCGAGCACCTTTCGGCCCTGCTCAAGAAAAAGAAGGTTCCCCACAACGTGCTGAACGCGCGCTATCACGAGCAGGAGGCCACGATCATCGCCCAGGCCGGCCGGCCGGGGGCCGTCACCATCGCCACCAACATGGCGGGCCGCGGCACCGACATCCAGCTCGGCGGCAATGTCGAGATGCGCCTCAAGGAGGAGCTCCAGGAAATCGAGGACGAAGCCGAACGGGCCCGCAAGGCGGACCAAATCAGGGCCGAGGTCGCAGCCGCCAAGGAGGTGGTGATTAAGGCCGGCGGGTGTTTCGTTCTCGGCTCGGAGCGCCATGAGAGCCGGCGCATCGACAACCAGCTCCGCGGCCGCTCGGGCCGTCAGGGAGACCCCGGGGAATCCAAGTTCTTCCTCTCCCTCGAAGACGACCTCATGCGCATCTTCGGCTCCGAGCGCATGGACGGGATGCTGCAGAAGCTGGGCCTCCAGGAAGGCGAGGCGATCATCCATCCCTGGATCAACAAGGCCATGGAGAAGGCCCAGCAGAAGGTCGAGGCCCACAACTTCGACATCCGCAAGAACCTGCTCAAGTTCGACGACGTCATGAACGACCAGCGCAAGGTCATCTACGAGCAGCGCATCGATCTGATGCGGACCGACGACGTCTCCGACACGGTCGCCGACGTGCGCCATCGGGTGGTCGAGGACATGGTCGCCCGCTACATCCCCGAGAAGGTCTATCCCGAACAGTGGGACACCCACGCCCTGCACGAGGAGGCGCTGCGCATCCTGGGCCTCGACCTGCCGATCGACGAATGGGCCAAGGAGGAAGGCATCGCCGATGAGGAGATACGCGAGCGGCTGTTCCAGGCGGCGGACCGCAAGATGGCGGAAAAGGCGGCGAGGTATTCGCCCGAGGTCATGCGCATGGCGGAAAAGAGCCTGCTGCTGCAGCTTTGGGACCAGACGTGGAAGGACCATCTGCTGACCCTCGATCACCTGCGCCAGGGCATCAACCTGCGCGCCTACGGCCAGCGCGATCCCCTGAACGAATACAAGAGCGAGGCCTTCTCCCTGTTCGAGAGCATGCTGAACCAGCTGCGGGAGACCGTGACCTCGGTGCTGTGCCATCTGGAACTGCGCTTCGAGGAGCCCGAAGAAGCTGAACTTAGGCCCCGCGACCAGGAGATGCACGAATCCCGCGAGGATCCGGCGCTCGCCGCCACCGGCACCAACGACGCGGTCCCCCCGCCGCGCCCGGCGACGGTGCGCTATCGCCGCGCCGCGGTCGTCGATCCGGGCGACCCGACCACCTGGGGCAAGGTGCCCCGCAACGCGCCCTGCCCCTGCGGCTCGGGCCGCAAGTACAAGCACTGCCACGGCAAGCTCACCTGAGTTCGGGACGCACCCGGCCCCGCTGGGCCGGTAAGTTGGCCACGCGCCCTGCCCCTGCGGCTCGGGCCGCGGCGGACGGGAACTTCGCAATCGCTCCAGCGGGAGGCTCAGCCGAGCCCCTTCCAGAATCAGCGAGGGAACAGGCGTCGCGCCACCTGCTCACGATCTAGGTCGAAGTGTCGAGCGACCTCAGCGACGATTCCGGCCAGGGTACCGATACGTAAGGGATCGTGAGCGGGGATGGTAAGGTGATGTTCACCCGCCTCGTGAGTGGTCAACCGGATGTGGCCGCCTGTCTGACGAGTTACTTCATAGCCGAAGACGCTCAGCGAACGGACGAGGTCTCGCCCGGACACGTCGCGAGGCAGCTTCATGCGCTGATAACTTCGTCCTGGACAAAATGCAGCCGAATCACTTTCGGCCCTTGGCCCTCATTAAAATGACAGCGGACCGCATCACGCACCTGCTCTTGCAGCGAACTCCGGTCATCCGCCTCCGTAAAAATCGGCAAATCCAGGGCGCGGGCGATGTATCCGCCCTCGGGTGCATCTTCAACGACGAAAATGACTTCTTTCATGTATCACCACAACCACGCTGCAATCCACGGGCCTCCGCACATTCTAAGGTCAGTCGTATTGGCGCTTGGTCCCATCTCTAAGGAAAGCCCCTAATCCCAGTATGCCTGTCGTTTCACCTGTAAGCGCCTTAATAAGCTGTTCCTGGGAGGTCGGGTGATGGACGGTTTGCCGCCCAGGCCAGCATGGGACCGCTTGCAAATGTAGCGGTTAAGCGAAGACGCGGGTTTTTCGTTTCGCTTGTTTGGGGACCAATAAGCCTAGCATACGACAATGCGTGCAATGCGGTCCAGATGAACCGCCCGGGCTTACCGCTGACTTCGTGCGAGTAGGCTTGGACGCAAAAGTCGGACCAACGGCCCGGCCTATGCCGACCGCGCAACAACATGGCTTTCGCAGGCTCTCCCCGGCCGCTCCTATCGACCCTGAGCACCCGGCCACCTGGGGCAAGGTGCCCCGCAACGCGCCCTGCCCCTGCGGCTCGGGCCGCGGCGGACGGGAACTTCGCAATCGCTCCAGCGGGAGGCTCAGCCGAGCCCCTTTTTGCCCATCGCCAGGAACTTTTCGCGGCGCGCGGCGCGGAGCGCGCCGCCATCGGTGTCGATGACCTCGAGCAAGGACTTCTCGAGCGCGTCGCCCAGCATCGCGATCATCTCATGCTTTTTGCGATGGGCCCCGCCGACGGGCTCGGGGATGATCTCGTCGATGACCTCGAGCTCGAGAAGATGCTTGGCCGTGAGCTTCAAGGCCTCGGCCGCCCCCTCCACGAACTCGCCGTTGCGCCACAGGATCGAGGCGCAGCCTTCCGGCGAAATCACCGAGTAGACCGCGTGTTCCAGCATCAGGACCTTGTCGGCGGCGGCCAGCGCCATGGCCCCGCCCGAGCCGCCCTCGCCGGTGATGGCGCTGATCAGGGGCACGCGGATGGCGAGACAGGCCTCGACGGAGCGCGCGATGGCCTCGGCCTGGCCCCGCTCCTCGGCGCCGATGCCGGGATAGGCCCCGGCGGTATCGACCAGGGTGATGACGGGAAGCTTGAAGTGATCGGCGAGATTCAGGAGGCGGCGCGCCTTGCGATACCCTTCCGGCCGCGCCATGCCGAAATTGCGATGCAGCCGCGAATCGGTGTCGCTGCCCTTCTCGTTGCCGATCATCATCACCGAATAGCCGCGAAAGCGTCCCAATCCGCCGATGATGGCCGCGTCCTCGCCGAAGGCGCGGTCGCCGGCGAGCGGCGTGAAGTCCTCGACCAGCTCAGCCACGTAATCGAGGCAATGGGGGCGGTCGGGATGGCGGGCGACCTGCACCTTCTGCCAGGCGCTGAGCTTGGCGTAGGTCTGGCGCAGCAGCTTGTCGGCCTTGGCCTGAAGATCGGAGACCTCGTCGGCGATGTTGACGTCGCCGCTGTCGTTGAGGTGGCGCAGTTCCTCGATCTTGCCCTCAAGATCGGCGATCGGCTTTTCGAAATCGAGGAAGGTCGGCATCGGGTTTACCCGTCAGAGATCAAGGGACGAGGGCCGGAAAAGGTTCAGGCCTTCTCGCAGGCCGCGATCATCTCCGCTTTCCTGAGCATTGCTTCGGCCTGTTTGATGGACACGATGTCGATCAGGCGGCCGTCGAGCGCCACCGCGCCCCTGCCCTGGCGCCCAGCCTCCTGCATCGCCTCGAGGATGCGTTTCGCCTTGGCGAGCTCATCTTGCGCGGGCGTGAACACCTCGTTGGCCGGCGCGATCTGCGAGGGATGAATGGCCCACTTGCCCTCGCATCCCAGGGCGGCCGCGCGTTTGGCCGCGGCCCTGAAGCCCTCGGCATCGGAAAAGTCGCCGAACGGCCCGTCGACGGGGCGCAGGCCGTGGGCGCGGGCGGCGACCACCACCCGGCAAAGGGGGTAATGCCACATGTCCCCCCAGTGCACCTCCCTGTTGCCGGCCTCATCCGCGTCCGTCAGCACCGCATAGGCGGCATTCACCCCGCCGATGCCGGTGGTCCGCGCCTTGGTCGAGGCGGCGTAATCGGCGGCGCCGAAGTGCAGGGATTCGTTGCGCGGGCTGGCCTTGGCGATCTCCTCGACGTTCATCACGCCGAGCGCCGTTTCGATGAGGATTTCGAAACCGATGCGCCGTTTGCGGTCCGCTTCATATCCCTTGGCGGCCCCGATCTGGGTCACCAGAACGTCCACGGTGTAGATGTCGCTCGCCGTGCCGGCCTTGGGGATCATGACGAGGTCGAGTTTATCCCCGGCCTGCTCGAGAACGTCGACCACGTCCCGGTACATGTACGGGGTATCGAGGCCGTTGATCCGCACCGAGATCGTCTTCTCGCCCCAGTCGACCCCGCGCAGGGCCGCAATCACGTTTTTTCGCGCCTCGGCCTTGTCATCGGGAGCGACCGCATCCTCGAGGTCGAGGATGATAACGTCGGCGGCCGAGGCCGCGGCCTTTTCGAACAGCTCCGGCCGGCTGGCGGGGACGACGAGTTCGCTGCGGTTAAGGCGCGGGACGGCTTGCTCGACGATCCGAAAACTCATCTCACTCTCATCTGGCCCTCCGGGCGCGGCCGGACGGAATGGCGATCCCGGGACGCCTGATCGCGACGCCGTGAACAACGCCCCCGAAGGGCTCAGGATAAATGCTCGCAGCCGGGGCAAATGTCAACGGGCGCGGGGGTGCGGGCCGCAGGGTGATGAGCACTCTCACGCCTTGCCCTCGCCGCGGACCCGAGGGCCGGTCCCCGCCCCCGCGCCACCGGGGGATGGGGCCGGAAAGGGCTTGGCCAACGGGTGGTGGGTGCGCACAAGCGATTTCAGGCGCTCGTCCAGGACATGGGTATAGACTTGCGTGGTCGAAATGTCGGCATGGCCCAGCATCTGCTGGACGCTCCGGAGATCGGCGCCGTGGGCGAGAAGATGGCTCGCGAAGGCGTGGCGCAGCACGTGGGGCGAAACCCGGGCGCGATCGATGCCGGCCTCTGCGGCAAGTTGTTTGAGCATCTGGGCGAAGCGCTGGCGCGTGAGGTGCCCGCTTGCGCCGCGCGACGGAAACAGCCATTTCGACTCCCGATTGGCCGGCAGGAAAGACCGGCGCACGGCCCGGTAGACGGTCAGCGCCTCGCGGGCGGGATCGCTCAAGGGCACCATGCGCTCCTTGCCGCCCTTGCCGCGAACGATGAGCAGGCCCTCTTCGTTGTGCACGGCGGAAAGCGGCAGGCCGACGAGCTCGGATACCCTCAAGCCCGCGGCGTAAAGGATCTCGAGCAACGCCGTGAACCTTGTTCCCTCCGGCCCGGACCTCCGCCGCGTGGCCGCAAGCAAGGCATCGACCTCGGCCTCCTTCAAGACCTTGGGCAAGGCGCGCCCCTTGCGCGGGCTGTCGATGCCGGCGGTGGGATCGTCGCCGCGAACCCCCTCGGTGAACACGAAGCGGTAAAACTGCCTGAGCGCCGAGAGCCGCCGGGCGCCGGTCCCCGAGGAAAGCCCCCGGCGGGCAAGGGATGCGAGATAGCCGCGGACCGCACTTGCATCGGCCGCTTCGACGGAGCCCCCGCGCGCCGCAAGGTGGGCGGCGAACTGCTCGAGATCCCGGCGGTACGCCTCGACCGTGTTGGCGGACGCGCCACGCTCCGCGGCCAGCATCTCGAGGAACGACTCGACGTGGCGGAAGCCGGTTCCGAAACCTTCGCTGCCTTTCTCTTCCAGAGCCATCAACCGGCTCAGATGCCGGCGCCGATGGCGGCCTCCAGGGCCAGCGACCGGGCCTCCTTTTCGAGGCCGATTTGGCGCAGGCCCGAGATCACCGCGCTGAGAACGAGGGGACTGGCGCGCGCCGGTCCGTCGTCCCCGAGGCAGAGAAGCGCCAGCAGCACGGTTTCACCGACCCGCTTGTTCGCTGAGGCCATACGCAAGGCGTGGAGCAACGCCGGCGCCGGAAGTTTCACGCTCTCATATTGCGGCCCGTCCAAAAGGGGCTCCCACTCCGCCTCCGCCACGGGCTCGTCCAACGCCTCGAGGAGGGTATAGAGCATCACGGCCCGCGCCCTGGACTCGTCTTTGTCGGCCTCCTTCCGAGCTTCCCACCACTTCTTCAGCGCCGTGCCGTCCCACGGCAGCGACCCGGCGGCGCCGGCGAGACGTGCCAGCGGCCACAGGGACAAGTCCGCCGCCTTGCCGTCCCCCTCGCGGTCCGCGGCGGGCGGGGCCTGCCGTGAGAGGGAAAGCCAGGCCTCCGCCTCCTCGAAGCGTCCCGCGGCCAGCAGCGCGCGGCCCGCTTCGCCGGCGAACCAGGCGAGTTCCGGTGCCGGCTCGATTTCGAGAAGGACCGGCAGGTTGATCCGTACCGAGGTTTCGTAGCCGCCGCCTTGCCGCGCCAGCGACCAAGCCTTTTGCAGCACCTCGGCCCGCGCCGTGGGCACCGACTGGATGTGGGTGGCATTGTAGAGCAGCGCCCGGCCGCGCGGCCCACGGTCGGCCTCGGCTTGCGAAAGCGCGTTCGACAGCTGCTCGGGAGTGAAAGGCACGCTGGCATAGAGCTGGGTCAGGGTGTCCGAAGCCAGCGCGCCGAAGGCCTCGGCCCGTTCGGCGGCATCGAGACGCACCTCGAGACTTGCGTTGGGACTCAGCGCGATGGTCCTGAGGATGGCCGCATCCTGCGCCAGCAGCACATCCCTCGGCAGCTGCTGACGCGCCGCCCGCATCATGGCGAGATGCAGCGGCGTGGGATCGGAAAGGCTCTCCACCACCGCCTGCTTGTCGCCGCCCAGCGCCCTGATCAGGGTGAAAAACCCCCCATCCTTGTCATGTCCCTGTTCGCGCAAAAGGTCCGCCCCCAATGCCGCCATGGCGTGTTCGCTCGCCAGCGCCTGGCAGAACGCGAGGGCCTTCTGCCAGAACGGCCCCTGGTATTGGCGGATCAGTCTGCGAATCAGGACACAGGCGCCGGCGTTGTCATTGGTGAGAAAGGCGTTGTCCACCTGGACCCGCGCCAGCGTCTCGTCGCCGAGTTTCGCCGGCGCCACCCGCAAGAGCTCGCCGACCGTCTTGACGTCGCCCATGGTCGCGAGCTTTTCGACCCGCGCGGCCACCAGGCTGCGCTTCGACTTCGGGCCGCGCGGCGCCGTGGCGGCGGAAAGCAGAAGCCGGCGGGCAAGCCCGTGCATGACGGACGAGGACGTCGCCGCCGGCAGTCTCGGCAAAAGCCGTTCCACCAACGAGCGGCCCGTTCCCTTCCACATGTCGATGCCGAAACCGCCGTCTTCCTCGTCCAGCAGGCCCACCGAGTCCGGATCGACGGCCGTCAGCTCATCGACCTTGATGGGCTCGGCTCCCTTCCCCGCTTGCTCGAGGGAAGGGGCGGGGAAAACGGGTTCCGGCGCCTCGGGGACGGGGGCCGGCGGGACGGATGGCTTTACCGGCGCCTTCGGTCCGGCCGTGGGCGAAGGCGCAAGAGACGTCGGCGGCGCGCCAGCGGGTTCGCCGGCCGGCGCGACCGCTTGCGCCAGCGCCGGGACGAGGGGCGCAAGGCCAAGAAGCGCCAACACAATGGCGCCGGCGCCCAAACCCCTAAGGGAAGACCCGGTCATTTGGAATGACTTTCTCCACCGGGGCGGAGGGCGGCGGTATATCCCAGTTGGCGAGGAAAACGGCGCCTCCCGCCAGGGCGACCAGAAGAATCAACAGGAACACGCGGTACAGTCTGCTCATCGCGGTGTTGTCGGCGACCGATGCCCTACCGACGCAACAGTCCTGGCCCCGAAGGCTCTGGCCCCAGGGCCGGCGCAGCGGCGCGGGACCGCCGGCGCGACAGGCCATGGAATTTATGATAGGCTTCGACTATGGCCATTTTGCCACAACCTAACGGCTCGATGGGTTCCTTGCAACAACCTGTGCATCGCGCTTGAACGGTTGCGCCCGCAGACATGACTGCCCGTCTTACCGCGCCGGTGCCCAAAACCATCGTTCTCATTGGCCTGATGGGGGCGGGGAAAAGCTGCATCGGCCGTCTGCTCGCGCAACGCCTCGATCTCAAGTTCATCGACGCCGATATGGAGATCGAGAATGCGGCGCAGTGCTCCATCGCGGAAACCTTCGAACGCCACGGCGAGGCCGCGTTCCGGGAGGGGGAGCGGCGCGTGATCGCGAGGCTCCTCGACGGGCCCGTGCATGTGCTCGCGGCCGGGGGCGGCGCCTTCATGAATCAACAGACCCGCGCCAAGATCCGCGAGCGCGGCATAGCGGTGTGGCTGCGCGCCGATCTGGATTTGCTGGTGCGGCGGGTCTCCCGGCGACGCAACCGGCCGCTTCTGAAGCACGGCAAGCCGCGGCAAATTCTGAAGCGACTCATGGCGGAACGTTATCCCGTCTACGCCGAGGCGAACATCGCCGTCGATACCAGCGACCAACCTCCTGAGGTGATCGTGGACCAGGTCATTGAGGCCCTGGAGACGTACATCAACGCTTCGCGCCAGGCCCAACCCCGGCCACAGCCGCGCCGCGCCCAAGCGAGCACGAATGTGAGGCGAGCGCGATGAGCGGTCACGTCTCGGTTGCCGTCGAACTCGGCGAGCGCAGTTACGAGATCCGCGCGGGCGCGGGCCTGTTGGGCGCGGCGGGCGAGCACTTGGCGCCGCTGCTTCGGCAAAAGCGGACCGTCATCGTGACGGACGCCAACCTCGCGGGGCTGCATCTTCCGACCCTTCAAACCGCGCTCGATGCGGCGGCCATCGAGCATCGCTCAATCGTCCTGTCGGCGGGCGAGGATACCAAGGATTTCGCCCACTTACGGAAGCTGCTCGAGGACCTTCTCGAGGCTGGGGTCGAGCGGCGGACCACGGTTCTCGCCCTTGGCGGCGGCGTGATCGGGGACCTCGCGGGCTTCGCCGCCAGCATCCTGCTCCGGGGCGTCGATCTCGTGCAGATCCCGACCACCCTGCTGGCCCAGGTCGACAGCTCCGTCGGCGGCAAGACCGGGATCAACACACGCCACGGCAAGAACCTGATCGGCTCGTTCCACCAGCCCCGCATGGTGCTGACCGACATCGAGGTCCTTCGCACCCTGCCCCGGCGCGAGTTCCTTGCCGGTTACGCCGAGGTGGTGAAGTACGGACTCATCAATGACGCCGACTTCTTCCTGTGGCTCGAGGAGCACGCGGGCGCCATCTGCCAAGGCGACACGGCGGCGACGCTCGAGGCGGTGGTCACCAGCTGCAAGGCCAAGGCGGCGATCGTCGCCGCCGACGAACGGGAGTCGGGCCGCCGGGCGCTGTTGAACCTCGGACACACCTTTGGCCATGCGCTCGAGGCCGTAACCGGCTATGGGCCGGAGCTTCTCCATGGCGAGGCGGTGGCCATCGGCATGGGCTTGGCGTTCGATCTGTCGGTGCGCCTCGGCCTGTGCCCGGCCGGGGACGCCGCGCGGGTGCGCCACCACTTCACTGCCGTCGGCCTGCCCCAGGACGTGACCGCCATCGGCGCCCGCAGCTGGGATGCCCGGGCGCTGATCTCCCACATGCGCCATGACAAGAAGGTGCGCAACGGCAAGCTCACTTTCGTGCTCGCCCGCGGCGTCGGCCAGGCCTTCGTCAGCACCGACATCGAACTGGCGGCGGTCGAGGCGTTGCTGGAAAGCGCGTTGGCGGCCTGAGGCGCGCCAAAGGCGCGCGCCGAAGCCGGCCATGCCGCGCTCAACTGAGGCGATAACATGGAAATACCGATTCTGATCTCCATTGGCGTGATCGGCATCCTGCTTGTGCTCTCGGCGTTCTTCTCTGGTGCGGAAACGGCGCTTACGGCCGCCTCGCGGCCGCTGATCCATCAGCTCGAGCGCAGGGGCAACCAGCGCGCCAGCGTCGTCAACCGGCTGCGCAAGGACAAGGAACGTCTGATCGGCTCCATCCTTATCGGCAATAATCTCGTCAACATCCTTGCCTCGGTGCTGGCGACCAGCATGCTGATCGGCCTGTTCGGCGAGGCGGGCGTGGTCTACGCCACCGTCGCCATGACGCTCCTCGTGGTGATCTTCGCCGAGGTCCTGCCGAAGACCTATGCGATCCAGAACGCCGACAGGATGGCGCTTGCCCTCGCCCCCGTCCTGCGCGCGTTCGTCGTCCTGCTTTCGCCCGTGGCGCGGGCCATGCAGATTCTCGTGCGCGCCATTCTGCGACTGCTCGGCGCCAGCGTCTCCGCCGACCAGGGACTGACCTCCACCGCCGAGGAACTGCGCGGGGCCATCGACCTGCACGCCCGGGAAGCCCCCGGGATCAAGCAGGAACGCGCCATGCTGCGCAGCATTCTCGATCTCGCCGCCGTCGAGGTGGGGGAGATCATGGTGCACCGCCAGAACGTGGTCATGGTGGACGCGGGCGAGCCGGCGAAAGCCATCATCAAACAGGTCGTGGAAAGCCCCTACACGCGCATTCCCCTATGGCGCGACAAGCCGGAAAACATCATCGGGGTGCTGCACGCCAAGGCGGTGCTCCAGGCCGTGCACTCCCATTCGCGCAACCGAGAGGAGCTCGATATCGTCGGGCTCGCGGTCGAGCCCTGGTTCATCCCCGAAACGACGAGCCTGCTCGATCAGCTCCAGGCCTTCCGCCGGCGCCACGAGCATTTCGCCCATGTGGTCGACGAGTACGGGGCGCTGATGGGAATCGTCACGCTGGAGGACATCCTCGAGGAGATTGTCGGCGACATCGTCGACGAACACGACCTCACCGCTCCCGGCATGCGGCTGCAACACGACGGGTCGGCCATCGTCGACGGCACGGTCACCATCCGCGATCTCAACCGCAAGTTCGACTGGCAGCTGCCGGACGAGGACGCCGCCACCATCGCCGGCCTGGTACTCCATGAATCCCGTCAGATTCCCGAGGTCGGCCAGGTTTTCGTGTTTCACGATTTCCGCTTCGAAATCCTGCGCCGCAACCGCAACCAACTGACGTCCATCCGCATCACCCCGCCCCAGGGGCGCGCCGGGCCGACGTCGTTCTGAAGCGGCGCAGGCGGGGGCAAGCGGCAGGCCCGCGAAGCCGGCGCCTGTAGATTCCCCCCGGGTTTTCGGAAGCGACGGCCGAGCGGTCAAGCGGCGCCGGCCCGAAGACCGCCGGCGCGCCCCGCAAGCCGATTCCGCGAACCGGTCGAACGGCGCCTTCGGAGCGTTTGCGGTCTTGATTCGGTGATGCGGCGCGGCGCGGCGCGGTTTCAGCGCCTCGCCAAGACTTCCAGCCTGTCCTCCACGTAGCCCCGGGCAGGGGACGTCTTTGCGGGCTTCTCGGACTCGATGGCGCCGTTGCCGTGGCCCGCCTCGGCGTGCCCCTCCTCGGTCGCCGCGGTGTGGAAATAAAGCATGATGAAGACGCGAAGGGCCGCCGTTAAGCTGGACCCATGCCGCCGCTGATCGACCATCGAGCAAATCTCATGGATCGTGCGCCCTTCGCGCCGGCAGATTTCCTCGTAACCGCCCCACATCTCCGGTTCCAGTCGCACGCTGGTGCGGTGGCCCGATACAGTGACGTTATGGTTGACGAGCATGATTTTGTCACCCCTCACATGGTTCGACACAGTGACGCCTAGTGCCTCGGGCGCGGTGCTGAGCTTCGTACACCTCTTTCGGTGTGAAACCCGCGGCGGATTCTAATTTATGCGTTTGCAACAAATTTATGCGTTTGCAACAAATTTGCAACTGCTAAGTGTGTTCCCCGTTGGCAAAAATAACCTCTCCTTGCAATACATATAAGATTTCGTGGGGGATTAGGGCCTTTTCGCCAATGAATTGTCGAGCGCGCGCGATCGAGGTCGAGGCGCGTTCCGTCTTGTCCACAATCTTCAGTTGTCGGGTCCGGCGTCCGCCGCCCTCACCCCCGTTCACAACATTAACGGCCCCGCGGTTGGGCCCTGCGCCTATCCCCCCGCCCCGGTCAGCCCGCAATGGCGCGGGCATGGCCGGCCCCGTTCGGCTCCAAGGATGAAACTCCGCTGCCAACCGCTTGCGCGTTGGCGCGGAACCGTCCATATTCTTGAATATGGCAAGGTTCCACCTCAAAGATTCCGGCCGTACGGCAGGCCCGAATGGGACGCAGAGCTGCGCTCATCCCGCGTGCAGCAAGGAGGGGCTCCACCGGGCGCCGCGCTCGCGCCAGGCGCTGGACCGTTACTACTGGTTCTGCCTCGAGCACGTGCGCGAGTACAACAGGGCCTGGGATTACTGCGCCGGCATGACGCCGGAGGAGATCGAGGCGCACATCCGGGCCGACGTGGTGGGATGGCGGCCGACCTGGCCCATGGGATGGTGGGCCAGTCGGCGCGCGGACGCCCTATTCGACACCGCCGACGACGGCTTCGGCTTCTTCAGCGCCGAAGAGGGCCGGCGCGCGCGGGCAGGCAACGGGAAAACGAAACCCGCGGCGGCGCGAACGGCCGAGGAAAAGGCGCTCTCGGCCATGGATCTGAGCCCGCCCGTGACCCTGGAGAGGCTCAAGGCCCGCTACAAGGAACTGGTCAAGCGCCTCCATCCGGACGCCAACGGGGGCGACCAGGCGGCGGAGGAACGTTTGAAATCCGTTAACCAGGCTTATGCAACCCTGAAGAACAGCGTCGGCTCATAACGACCGGCGCCGCACATAACAACCGGACTCGAGTTCGTATGACGACGATCGACACAACCGGCGAATCTTCGAACCATCGCACCGACATCCCCGATATCGAAGTCTCGGTCCGTCAGGTTTTCGGCATCGACGGCGACATGATGGCGCCGGCCTTCAGTCAGTCCAGCGAGCACGTGCCGGACCTCGACGAGGCCTACCACTTCGACCCCGACACCACGCGCGCCATCCTTGCGGGCTTTGCCTACAACCGCCGGGTGATTATCCAGGGCTATCACGGGACCGGCAAGTCGACCCATATCGAGCAGGTGGCGGCCCGCCTCAACTGGCCGTGCCTGCGCGTCAACCTCGACAGCCACATCAGCCGCATGGATCTTTTGGGCAAGGACGCCATCGTGCTGCGCGACGGCAAGCAGGTCACGGAATACCGCGAAGGCATCCTGCCCTGGGCCCTGCAGTCGCCCACCGCCCTGGTGTTCGACGAATACGATGTCGGCCGGCCGGACGTGATGTTCGTGATTCAGCGCGTGCTCGAGGTCGACGGCAAGCTGACGCTCGTCGACCAGAACCGGGTGATCCGTCCCCATCCGGCGTTCCGCCTGTTTGCGACGACGAACACGGTGGGCCTCGGCGACACCACCGGGCTCTATCACGGCACCCAGCAGCTGAACCAGGGCCAGTTGGACCGTTGGAACATCGTGGCGACGCTCAACTACCTGTCCCATGAGGACGAGATGAAAATCGTGCTCGCCAAGGTGCCGAGCTATGACACCGGCGACGGCCGCAAGACGGTCGCCACCATGGTGTCGCTTGCGGAGCTCACCCGCGCGGGCTTCATCGCCGGCGACATCTCGACCGTGATGTCGCCCAGGACCGTGATCACCTGGGCCGAGAACGCCAACATATTCAACGACCTCGCCGTCGGCTTCCGGCTCACCTTCCTGAACAAGTGCGACGAGGTCGAACGCGCGACCGTCGCGGAGTATTACCAGCGCTGCTTTGAACAAGAGCTGCCCGAAAGCGCGACCCGGCCGCCCGAGGAATAAGGACCGGGCCATGGCGAGCGAGGGTCCCGTCGAAGCCTTCAAACGCGTCACCGGCGCGGCCATGCGGGCGATCTCGGAACGCAAGCAGCTGACGGTCGAGTTCACCCCCGATCCGCCGCACCTCAAGGGAGACCAGGCCCGGCTGCACAGTCCCTCGCGGGACCTGGCCCCGGACGAGGTCGCCAAGCTGCGCGGCCAGGCCGATGCCATGGCCCTCAAGCTCCGCTATCACGACGAGGATCTGCACAACGCGCAGATGCCCGCGGGCGAGACGGCGCGCACGATCTTCAACGAGGTCGAGCAGACCCGCGTCGAAGTCCTGGGCGCGCGCCGCATGAAAGGGGTCGAGGCCAACCTCGAGGCGGCGCTCGAGGAGCGCTGCCGCGGCCAGGGGTTCCACCGGCTCAACGAATTCACGACGGTGCCTGCGCCCGAGGTCATCGCCCTTCTGGTGCGCGAAAAGCTGACGGGCAAGGCCCCGCCGGCGGCGCTCAAGGACATGGTCGACAAATGGCGCGGCTGGGTCGGCGTCCGGGCCGCCAAGGATTTCGCGGCGCTCGACCGGCACATCCAGGACCAGCAAGCCTACGCAAAGGCGCTCAATAAGCTGATCACGGATCTCGCCCTCGGCGAGGAAGAGAGCCCGGAGGACTCGGAGGCCGGGGGCGAGAGCGAAGAGGACGAAAGCGCCGAGACCCAGAACCGGGGAATGGAAATCCCGGACTCCGACAGCACGGCGGTCCCGGACGGCGACTCCCTTGCCGCCCTGGAGGACAAGGACGAACAGGGCATGTCCGAGAAGGGCAAGGACGACACCAGCGCCGGCGAGGGGGAACCCATGCCGCCGGAGTTGAGGTGGCTGGACCTGGGACGCGGAGCCAATCTTCGCGATCAGCCGGCCTACCGCCCCTTCACCACGGCTTTTGACGAGGTGGTGGATGCCGCCGCGCTCAGCGATCCCGCGGAGCTGGCCCGCCTGCACACCCATCTCGACCATCAGCTCTCGCACCTGCAAGGGGTGATCGGCCGCCTCGCCAACCGGCTGCAGCGCAAGCTCCTCGCCAGACAGGCGCGGGCCTGGGAATTCGACCTCGACGAAGGGATGTTGGATACAGCGCGCCTTGCCCGGGTGGTCGTCAATCCGGCCCATTCCCTTTCTTTCAAGCGGGAGAAGGAGACCGAGTTCCGCGATACGGTGGTGACGCTGCTGATCGACAATTCCGGCTCCATGCGCGGCCGTCCGATCAGCCTCGCGGCCATGTGCGCGGACATCCTCGCGCGCACGCTGGAGCGCTGCGGGGTCAACGTCGAGATTCTGGGTTTCACCACCCGCGCCTGGAAGGGCGGCCAGTCGCGGGAGCGCTGGCTCACCGCCGGCAAGCCGCCGTCGCCGGGGCGGCTCAATGACCTGCGTCACATCATCTACAAGTCGGCCGACGCCCCCTGGCGCAGGACCCGCAAGAACCTGGGTCTGATGCTGCGCGAGGGTTTACTCAAGGAAAACATAGACGGCGAAGCCCTGCTGTGGGCCCATCACCGCCTCACCGCCCGGCCCGAAGAGCGCCGCATCCTCATGGTGATTTCCGACGGCGCCCCGGTGGACGATTCGACGCTCTCGGTGAACGCGGGCAATTACCTGGAAAATCATCTGCACAGGACGATCGAGACGATCGAGACCCACTCGCCGGTGCAGCTGGTGGCGATCGGCATCGGGCACGACGTCACCCGTTACTACCGGCGGGCGGTGACCATCGCCGACCCCGAGCAGCTCGGCGGCGCCATGATAGGGAAGCTCTCGGAGCTTTTCGATGAGGACTCCGGGGTTTCGCAGGCCCGCACGCACGCGCGGCGGCGCGGCACCGCGGGCCGCCGGTTGGAACATTCGGTGAGTGGTCGAAAGCGAACATGAACGCAGAAGCACGCCTAGGCGTCCGCGTCTTTTCACCGTTACGTCCTGATCAATTTCGTGTTAGGATTTGGGTGGCAGCGATGAGGTGACATATGCCAATCTTCCTGGACCGTCACGACGTTGAAGAGGTTTCCGCCGAGGACGTCGCCAAGTTGCATATCCAAGATCTGAAAATCCAAGGAAAATACGGTGTGAAGTTTCTCACCTATTGGCACGATGCCGAACGCGGGACGACGTTCTGCCTTGTGGATGCACCAAACAAGGAGACCGCCGACAGGGTCCATAGAGAGGCGCATGGGCACGTGGCTAACGAGATGATCGAAGTGGATCTCTCGGCCGTCGAGGCTTTTCTCGGACGCGTCCATGATCCACCCTCTGCACCGGCGCAACCGATCGACGAGACAGCCTTCCGGGCCATCATGTTCACAGACATGGTTGGCTCCACGGAAATGACGGCGCGACTCGGGGATGCGATGGCGGTCGAATTGGTCAGGGCTCACGACGCGATCGTTCGGCGTTCCTTAGAGAGGCATGGCGGTTGGGAAGTGAAGCACCTTGGCGACGGCATCATGGCATCGCTCGACCCGGTCCCGGCGTCGGTGGAATGTGCGATTACCATTCAGCAGGAGCTGGCGTCCTATAACGAGAAGAGTGAGATTCCGATCCATGTTCGGATCGGCATACATGCCGGCGAACCTGTCGAGGAGGGTAATGATCTGTTTGGATCGGCGGTGCAGATGGCGGCACGCATATGTGATTTGGCCCAAGCAGAGGGCGTTCTTGTTTCTCGCGAGGTCAAGGATGCCTGCATCGATACCGATCTCAACTTTGAACCGATAGGTTCCGAGACGTTAAAGGGGTTTTCGGAGCCAGTTCAGCTCTTCCTTCCGGTTCAACGTTAATGCTGTCATTCCAAAGGGTCTGCGAGCATCAGTAATCAGCAAGTTATTCGTGCGGTGTTGTGTACCGATTTCAACCCCCTCCAGTACACGCGCGATTCCAGGCTGATTTAGGTCGATTTTGGGCGCGCTCAGCCAGACTGCGGCCCAGACTCATGGCTCTCGGTCTGCCTAGTCTCCCCCAGTCGAAGGTAGGATGTTCTGGTTCAGACGGAACAGGTTGCCGGGATCGTATTTGCTCTTGAGCGCGGCCAGCCGCTGATAGTTGCTCCCATAGGCACCGGTCCCCTCTGGCCGTGAATAGCGATTTCGCATAGCATCAGGACGCTCGGCCGGCCCATCAGGGAGAGTCCGGCCGAAATGTACCGACCGCTCCGGGGACGAGCGCCCCGGACAATGCCATGTACGGGGCAACGCCGCGGGTTGACGGCCCGGGCAGGGCAAAGGGAAGCGGTCGGGGACAAGGTCGGCGTTCCCTAACAAACAAGTTTCGGGAGAGGCACCCATGGATCAAAGAATCATCGATCTTTACGACGAATACACCCACGCGCCGCTCGAGCGCCGCGTCTTCCTGGTCCGGCTCACCAGGCTTGCGGGCAGCGCCGCCGCCGCCGCGGCCCTGCTGCCGCTGCTGGAGGGGACCGGCGCCGAGGCCGCGATGGTGCCCGAGAACGATGCGCGCCTTGAGACGGGCACCACCAAATTCCCGGGCGCGACCGGCGAGATCCGGGCCTATACGGCGCGGCCCAAGGGCGCAGGCAAACTGCCCGCGGTGGTGGTGATCCACGAGAACCGGGGCCTCAACCCCCATATCGAGGACGTTGTCAGGCGCGTGGCGCTCGAGGGCTTCCTCGCCATCGGCCCCGATATGCTCTCCCCTGTCGGCGGCACCCCGAAGGACCAGGACAAGGCGCGCGCGATGATTCGCAAGCTTGACGCGGGCGAGGTCGTCAAGAACCTCGTGGCCGCGGTGACGTATTTGAAGGGCCACGCGGGCTCCACCGGCAAGGTCGGCTGCATGGGCTTCTGCTGGGGCGGCCAGAGGGCCAATCTGCTTGCCGTCAACTCCCCCGAACTGGCGGCATCCGTCGCCTATTACGGGCGGCAGCCCAAATCGGAGGACGTGGCGAAAATCAAAGCGCCCTTGCTTTTGCATTACGCCGGCCTGGACAAGCGGGTGAATGCGGGCATTCCCGCGTTCGAGGCGGCGCTCAAGAAGGCGGGCAAGAGGTACACGCTCCATATCTACGAAGGCGCGAACCACGCCTTCAACAACGACACGAGGCCGGCGCGCTACCACAAAGCCGCGGCGGAACTGGCCTGGAAGCGGACCATCGCCTTCCTCGAACAGCACCTCAAGGGATAGGGGTCCGGAACCGCCGGACATCCGTGCAGCGGGGCCGGGCGACTTGCCCGGCCTCGCTTTGTCCCTCAGACGGGTTCTCAGGAAATCCAGGGTGCGCCGGGGCCGGTCTTTCGCGTCGATGCCGGCCGCCAAGGGATTTTACCCCGGGATTGGCGCACCAAAAGCCCGCCGCTCGGCGGGTCATTGGACATTGCACCCCGGGCCATGACCCCCGGGCCTTTGCGGCGTGCTACGCGGCGCCGGCCTCGAGCTTCCCTGCGATCTGGCGCTTGAGCCGCCTGACCTCGAGCGACAAGCGGGAATCGGGGGTCTTCAGGAGATAGGCGTCGAGCCCGCCGGCATGTTCGACGGTGCGAATCGCCGCGGCGGAAACCTTGAGGCGCACCATGCGCCCCAGCGCGTCGCTCAACAGCGAGGTGCGCTGGATGTTGGGCCGAAACTCGCGCCGGGTCTTGTTGTGGGCATGGCTGACATTATTGCCGCGCATGACCTGCTTGCCCGTCAACGCGCATCGACGCGCCATGGCCTTTTCCTCGTCCTCGATGATAACCGGATTCAATCCATCCGGACACTAACGTCCCCCCCCGCCGGGATCGCGCACGGACAGGGCGGGAAGACCGGCTATTTACGGCACTCGTACCCGGACCGTCAACCTGAAAGCGCTCCCCCCCCTTGCGCCCTTCGCCTCATACGGGGCGCAATGCCCGCGCCCCGGACCGAGGGCCCAACTTTCACGCCCGCGGAAATTGTGCTATCTGCGGACTCCAACGACACGGACGGGGGAGGCCGAGCCGTCCATGAAACCGGCAACGGGTTGGTTCAAGACCGAGCAACAGGGCGAGACCCTGCTGCTTTCGGCCGGCGGAAGCTGGGAAACGGCTTCACTGGCGCAACTGGATGTCGGGCTGCGCAGGCTCGCACGGGCGCGGGTGCGCGCCGCCCGCATCGATCTCGGCGCGGTCGACAACATGGACACGGCCGGCGCCTGGCTCTTGTACCGCACCCGCAAGGAACTCCGCGCCCGCGGCGTCGCGGCGGAGTTCCAGGGCGCCAAGCCGGCCCACGCCGACATCCTCAACCGGATCGAAACGGGCGATGTCGAGCAGACGCTCGAGCGCGACGAGGTCGGTCCCGTCCTGGCCATGGTCGAGCGCGTCGGCAGGGCTTCCATCGCGGCGCTCGGGGAAGGCGCGGATTTACTGTCCTTTCTGGGAGCCACCGTCATCACGGCGGGCCGCGCGGCCGTCAAGCCCAGGCGAATCAGGTTCACCTCGCTGATCAGCCATATCGAGCAGGTCGGGCTGAACGCCATGCCCATCGTCGGGCTTCTGTCGTTCCTGATCGGCATGGTGATCGCCTACCAGGGCGCGGAGCAGCTGCGCCGGTTCGGCGCCGAAATCTTCACCGTGGACCTGCTGGGCATCTTCATGCTGCGGGAGATGGGAATCCTGCTCACCGCGATCATCGTCGCTGGACGGTCGGGCAGCGCCTTTACCGCCCAGATCGGGACCATGCAGGTCAACGAAGAGGTCGACGCCATGCGCACGCTGGGGCTCGACCCGCTGGAAGTGCTCGTCCTGCCCCGGATCTTGGCGCTGGTCATCGCGCTGCCGTTGCTCACCGTGTTGGCCGACGTGATGGGTCTTGCCGGCGGCGCGCTGATGTCGATGGCCGTGATCGATATCACGCTGGTCCAGTTCATGGAGCGGCTCAAAGACGTCGTGCCGCTGTGGGCTTTCTGGGTCGGACTCATCAAGGCGCCGGTGTTTGGCCTTCTGATCGGGCTGGTCGGCTGCCGCGAGGGACTGAATGTCGTCGGCAGCGCCGAAAGCGTCGGTCGTCACACCACCAAGTCGGTCGTCGTCTCGATCTTCCTTGTCATCGTTGCCGACGCCCTGTTCTCCATTTTCTTCCTCAATATCGGTGTCTGAATGGATAGGCTCGACCCTCCCGTCATCCGCGTCCAGGCCCTGCGCACGAAGTTCGGCCGCGACGTGATCCACGACAACCTGGACCTCGAGGTGCGCCGCGGCGA
>CBESNX010000001.1:0-23572 GCA_965531025.1 uncultured bacterium | reverse complement strand
CATGAAAGCAGCGAGACATTCCGTAGTGGGAACATGCGCCGCGGCGCTCATCGCGCTGGCGGCGTGGCCGGTGATGACCGGCCCGGCTCAGGCCGAGCCGAGCTGGACCCGATTGGGATCAGCCGATTTTCCCGCTCACGTAAGGGCCATAGTGTTTCCCGACGGCCAAGTATTGGACGCGCGCCACCCATTGTGCTGGGGCAAGTGGTGCGCGCGTTTTAGATCTCCGGTCCCCGTGGCGGAATTCGTTAACATCATCGAGATTGACGGGCTCGAGTGCAGAAACCCGGTTGCCGGCGTGAAATCCTGCTCCATTTCGCTCTATAAGAAACGGGAAAGAGGGACCCTGGAGTGCATCCTCAGCGTCAACAAGGACGGGCCCGAGACTTTGACACTGACCTCATTCGTTATCGGATGCCCGCAGGACCTGCGTCTGGAGTGAAGGCGGCACGGCGAAACCGGCCTCGACGCGCCGAACGGGCGCGTCGGTGACGAAACGCGAAGAGTCCCCCAAAAGCGTATCATCGGCGAAGGGGCTGATCATCGCCGCGCCCGCCTCCGGTTGCGGCAAGACGGTGCTCACCCTGGGCCTGCTGCGCCGCCTCAAGCAGGCAAAGGCCGCGGCCGCCTCGTTCAAGGTCGGCCCCGACTACATCGATCCCGCCTTTCACGCCGCGGCGAGCGGCAGGGAATGCGTCAATCTCGACAGCTGGGCGATGCGCCCCGAGACCCTGTCGCGATTAGCGGCGTCCTTAGGCCAAGAGAGCGAAGTCATCATCGGCGAAGGGGTGATGGGCCTGTTCGACGGGGCGCGGGCGCTTGCCAAGCACGGCGGGGGCCGGGGCGGCGGGCGCGACGGAACCGGCGTCGCGGCGAATGACGGATCGACGGCGGACCTTGCCGCCAAGACCGGCTGGCCGGTGGTCCTCGTGATCGACGTGAAGGGGCAGGGAGCATCCGCCGCCGCCCTCGTTGAAGGCTTCGCGAGATTTCGTACCGATATCGCCATCGCCGGCGTGGTGTTCAACCGGGTGGCAAGCGCGGCCCACGAAAGAGTGCTACGCGAGGCCTGCGAGAGCGCGGTGCCCGAGATCGCCCTGCTCGGCTCCTTGCCGAACGACCCCGCTCTTGCGCTTCCCGCACGCCATCTGGGCCTCGTGCAGGCCCGTGAAAACCCGCGGCTCGAAGCGTTCCTCGATCGCGCCGCTGAAATCGTCGCCGGCCGTATCGACCATGAACGCTTAATCGGCCTTGCCCGCGCCGCGTCCATCGCGCCCGCACACGAAGGCCCGCCGGGGCCCCTTCTGCGGCCGTTGGGTCAGCGCACGGCGATCGCGGCCGATGACGCCTTCGCCTTCACCTATTCCGCGGTGCTCGAGGGCTGGCGCGCCGAGGGCGCCGAGCTCAGCCTGTTCTCGCCGCTCGCCGACGAGGGACCGGACGGCGACTCGGACGCCGTCTATCTCCCGGGCGGCTATCCCGAACTTCACGCCGGCAGGCTTGCCGCAAACGCCCGGTTCATGGCGGGGCTTCGCGCCGCGGCTCGACGCGGGGCGGTGATCTACGGCGAATGCGGGGGCTACATGGTGCTGGGTCGCGCGCTCATCGATGGCGAGGGGCGCACACATGAGATGGCGGGGTTGCTGCCGCTCGAGACCTCCTTTGCCGAGCGCAAGCTTCACCTCGGCTACCGCAAGGTGAGCCTCGTAGGGGACGCCGCGCCCTTGGGCGGCAAGGACATCCGGTTTCGCGGCCACGAGTTCCATTACGCAACCATCGTCACGGAAGGACCCGGCGAACGCCTTTTTGCGGCTTGCGACGCCCAAGATGGCCCGCTGGGGCCGGCGGGGCTGCGCGAGCGCCGCGTCATGGGCTCTTTCATCCATTTGATAGATCGCGCCGAGGCGCGTTAAACTCCGTTCATGGCCCCTTGCCTCGATGGGAACAATTCCGGCGGCACACGGATGGGTGCGCGACCGCAACGAATCAACGGACCCACCTCCGGAAATTCACCCGCGACCGATAACGAAGCGCCGTTCTGGCGGCGCAAGATGCTTGCCGAGATGACGCAAGACGAGTGGGAGTCGCTTTGCGACGGCTGCGGCAAGTGCTGTCTCCTGAAGCTGGAGGAGGTGACCACGGGCGAGGTTTCCTACACCGAAGTCGCCTGCCGTCTGCTCGATCTCGGCAGTTGCCGCTGCACCCGCTACTCCATGCGCAAGCAACTGGTGTCCGAATGCGCGCATCTCAGCCCGGAGACGGTTGCGACGTTCCCTTGGCTGCCTTCTACCTGCGCCTACCGGCTCATCAGCGAGGGCGAGGACCTGCCCTGGTGGCACCCTTTGGTCTCCGGCGATCCCGAAACCGTGCACCAGGCCGGCATCTCCGTGCGCGGGCGCGTCATTCCGGAAAAACAGGTGGATGAGGACGATTTGGAGGACCATATCGTCACCTGGCCCGAATAGGGCATCGGGCGGACCTTATTGCATGGGCGCGGAGGCCGCGTTAAAGGAGAGACATGACCGAGGCCAGCGAAGTGACCGGGCTCGAGCCCCAGGGTGAGCCGCAGGGCGTCTACGCCGCGGCGCTGACCCCCTTGAAGGACGATCTGAGCCCGGATAAAGCGGCAATGGCGCGCCACTGCCGCTGGCTCGCCGGGAACGGCTGTGACGGCGTCGCGGTGCTGGGCACCACGGGGGAAGCGAATTCGCTTTCCGTGGACGAGCGGCTTGCCATTCTCGAGGCCCTCATCGAAGCCGGCATCCCCGGCGACAAGCTCATTCCCGGGACCGGTTGCTGCGCGCTCACCGATACCGTGCGCCTTACCCGCCAGGCCATCGAGCTCGGCATCTGCGCCGTTTTGGTGTTGCCCCCCTTCTATTACAAGAACGTCAGCGATGAGGGGTTGTTCGCGGCCTATTCCGAAGTGATCGAGCGCGTCGGCGATCGGCGGCTCAGGCTTTATTTCTACCACTTCCCGCAGATCTCCGCGGTGCCCCTGAGCATCGAGCTGATCGAGCGGCTGCTCACGGCCTATCCGGGAACCGTCGCGGGGATCAAGGACAGCTCGGGCGATCTCGAGAACATGACCTCGCTGGCCCGGGGCTTTCCCGGCTTCCGGGTCTTCGCCGGCACGGAGAAGCTTTTGCTGCCGCTCTTGCAAGCGGGCGGGGTCGGGTGCATCTCCGCCGGCGCCAACGTCTTGAGCGCGCTGATCGGTAGGCTCTATGGCTTGTGGCGGGAAAAAAAGGGCGCTGCCAAGACCGAGGGGATGCAGGAGGAGGTCACGGCCATGCGCCTGCTGCTCGAACGCTTCCCGATGATCCCGGCCATGAAGCAGATGCTCGCGCGCCACACCGGCAAGGCAAGCTGGGCCAACGTGCGCCCGCCGTTGGTGCGCCTCGCACCGGACGAGGCCGCCGAGCTGTTCGCAACGCTCGACGGGGCGGGGCTGACCCTTTGACCCGGCAATCCCCGCCCGGGCGCGCCCGCAAAGACGCGGGCCACACGGCGCGGATCGTACTGGACGGTCAGGAGATCGCGCTCAGCGTGCGCCGCAACCGGCGCGCGCGGCGCGTCTCCCTTCGAATCGACGCCGCCAACGACTGCGCCGTCCTGGTGCTGCCCCTCCAGATCTCGCTCTCCGAAGGGCTCGGCTTCGCTCAAAGCAAGGCCGCGTGGCTGCGCGACAGGCTCAACGCCCTGCCACGGCGCACGCCGTTCGCGGACGGCGCCCGCATACCGGTGCTGGGGAAGAAGTATACGATCCGCCACCACCCGGGCCTTGGGCCGGCGGTCTGGCGCGAGGGCACGATGATCCACGTCGGCGGCGATGAGGATACGCTTGGCGCGCGCGTCAGGGACTGGCTCGGCGAGGTTGCCCGGCGCGAGATCACCCGAAGGGCGCGGGCGAAGGCGGCGGTCCTCGGGAAGTCCTTGTCTCGCATCACCTTGCGCGATTCCCGCAGCCGCTGGGGAAGCTGCTCCGCCAACGGCAACCTGGCGTTCAGTTGGCGGCTGATATTGGCGCCGGAAGAGGTGCTGGATTACGTGGTAGGCCACGAGGTCGCCCACCTCGCCGAGATGAACCACGGGCCGCGGCACTCGCGGCTGGTGGAACGGCTGGTTCCCGACACCGTGACGCCGCGGGCGTGGCTGCGGCGCATGGGCGGCTCGCTTTTACGTTACGGATAAGCGTCGCCCGGACCGCCGCGGCGCGCGACCCGCCACCGATTTATCTCGGATTTCCCGGATCCCCCGAACAACCGCTCCCGCGGGTTCGTAATCGCCGACCGCTCGAGGCCCGGCAGCGGGGCGGGCGGGGCATTGCCGTGGGCCTCGACCATGAACTCGCGCCACAGCCTGGCCGGCAGGCCGCCGCCGGTGACCCGCTTCATCGGCGCCCCGTCGTCATTGCCCATCCACACGCCGGCGACGAGATCGGCCGTATAGCCGATGAACCAGGCGTCCCGGAAGTCCTCGCTGGTGCCGGTCTTGCCGGCGGCGGGCCGCCCGATATTCGCCGCCCGTCCGGTACCCTCGGCGATGACGGAGGCCAGCATCCGGTTCATGTGAGAGAGCGCCTGCGGGGCGATCTTGCGGCCGGGGCCGGAGCCCGAGCGGCGGTAAAGCACCTTGCCGCGCTCATCGCGCACTTGCCTGACCGCATAGGGCCAAACGCCGAGACCATCGTTGGCGAAGGCGCCGAAGGCCGCCGTCAGTTCCAAGAGCGTGACCTCGCTCGCGCCGAGCGCCAGGCCCGCCTCGCGCTTGAGTTTGGAGGTGATGCCGAGGCGCCTGGCCGCGCGAATCACGTTCTCGATGCCGGCCTTTTGCTGGACCCGCACCGCGACCGTATTGATGGAGCGCGCCAGCGCCTGGCTCAAGCTCACCCTGCCGCGGTAGCGGTTGTCGTAATTCCTCGGGCTCCAGCCCCCGATCGTCACGGGCGCGTCGATAACGGTCGTCTCGGGCTTGAGCCCGGCCTCTATGCCTGCGAGATAGACGAACGGCTTGAACGCCGAGCCCGGCTGGCGCAAGGCCTGGGTCACGCGGTTGAACTGGCTGGCGCCGTAATCCCTGCCCCCCACCATGGTCCGCACCGCGCCGTCCGGCGCCATCGCCACCAGCGCCGCCTGGCGGGCCGCGGCCCGCGCGGCGGGTCCGCTCAGCATCGCCTTCAGCTTTGCTTCCGCCATGCGCTGCAGGCGCACATCCAGCGTCGTGGTGACGACGAGGTCCCGGCCCGCGCCGCCGATATAGCTTTTGACCTGACCGAAGGCCCAGTCGGCGAAGTAGCGCCCGAAGCGCTCCTGCTGGCGGCGCGGGCGCGCCGGATGGCGCTTGGCCTTGCCGGCTTGGGCTTTGCTAATGAAGCCGAGCGCGGCCATGCGGTCGAGCACGAGGCCCGCGCGCCGCGCCGCGAGACCGCGGTTGCGGATGGGTGAATAGCGCGTCGGCGCCTTCAAAAGCCCGGCCAGCATGACCGCCTCGTTGAGCGCCAGTTTGCGCGCGGGCTTTCCGAAGTAGCGCTCGGCCGCGGCGGCGATGCCGAAGGTTCCGGCGCCGAAATAGACGCGGTTGAGGTAAATCGTGAGGATCTGATCCTTCGAAAATTTGCGCTCCAGCCAGAGCGCGAGCAGCAGTTCCTGGACCTTGCGTTTGACGGTCCGCTCGGGCCCGAGGAAGAGGTTCTTGGCAAGCTGCTGGGTGATCGTGGACCCGCCCTGGACGATGCGGCCGGCCTTGAGGTTGGCGATCGCCGCGCGGGCGACGCCGATCGGATCGATCCCGAAATGATTATAGAAGCGCCGATCCTCGATCGCCAGCACCGCCCGGGGCATGTGGGCCGGCAAATCCTTTACGGCGACGGCTCCGCCGTGGACCTCGCCGAAGCGGGCGAACGGCGTGCCGTCGGCGGCGAGAAGCGTGACGGCGGGTTGTCTGGTCAGGGCGGATAAGCTTTCGACCTCGGGCAGGTCGTAGGCGTACCAGGCGAGAAGGGCGCCGGCGAAGACGCCGGACCAGATCAGAGCGACCAGGGTCCATTTGACGAGCCAGCCGGCGAGGGATCGCCGCCGGCGCCCGGCCCTGCCGCGCCCATGGGGGCCTCGTTTCGACGCCCCCTTGCGCCGCGGCCCGGATGGTCTACCGGTCGATCTAAAAACCATGGAGCGGGCCCATTACCCGAGGTTTATGGTGCGTTCATGGCGCGCAGGCGGGAGAGGGATGTTGCGGGCCCCTGAGGCGCCGCCGCGGCCCCTTGCCCAGCGGCCGCGGGCCGGCAAGGGCGCCCTCACACGTCGAGGTTGGCGACCTCTAGAGCGTGGGTCTGGATGAACTCGCGGCGGGGCTCGACCACATCCCCCATCAGGGTCGAAAAGATGTCCTCGGATTCGTCCGCGTGGCCGACCTTGACCTGCAACAGGGTCCGGGCCTCGGGATCGAGCGTGGTCTCCCAAAGCTGCCCCGGGTTCATCTCGCCGAGCCCCTTGTAGCGTTGCACCGCCACCCCCTTGCGGCCGAGTTCGATCACCGATTCGATGAGTCCCGTCGGTCCGGTGATGACGATCTCGGTGTCCTTGCGGGTGAGCGTCGCGTGCCGCCCGTAGGTCGACTGAAGCTCGACCGCCATTTGGTCGAGCCCGCGGGCCTCGGCGCTGTGGATCAGTTTGGCATCGATTTTGAAGTGCTCGCTCACGCCCCTGAGCGTGCGGCTGAACCCCATGTCGCCGTTCTCGTCCACCGCGCCGGACCAGCCGCGCTCGAACGTCGGCACCATGGCGTCGAGACGCTTGGCGATGTAGGCGGCGGCCTCGCCGGCCCGCTTGCCGTCGTGATACACCTCGGCGTCCAACGCCCCCAAGATGGCCGCCTGCTCGACGAGGGCGAGATTGCCCGCCCGCCTTGCCAGCGGCGCCAGGAGGTTGCGCGCGGTGCGCGCCTTTTCAATGATGGCCCGCAGGTCCCCGCCGGTGGACGCGCTGCCATCATGGAAGGTGAGCACCGTATCCTCGAGGCCCGCGGCAATCAGATGGTCCTCGAGCGCCCGGTCGTCCTTGAGATACACCTCGGAGGCGCCGCGCTTGGCCCGGTAAAGGGGCGGCTGGGCGATGTAGAGATAGCCCCGCTCGATCACCTCGGGCATCTGACGATAGAAGAAGGTCAAGAGCAGCGTGCGGATGTGGCTGCCGTCGACGTCCGCGTCCGTCATGACGATGATCTTGTGATAGCGGGCCTTCTCGATGTCGAAGTCCTCGCGCCCGATGCCGGTGCCGAGGGCGGTGATCAGGGTGCCGATCTCGACCGAAGAGAGCATCTTGTCGAAGCGCGCCCGCTCGACGTTGAGGATCTTGCCGCGCAGCGGCAGGATCGCCTGGAACGCCCGGCTGCGCCCCTGTTTGGCGGAGCCGCCGGCGGAATCGCCCTCGACGATGAAGAGCTCCGAAAGCGCCGGGTCGCGTTCCTGGCAGTCGGCAAGCTTGCCCGGCAACGACGAGACGTCCAGCACCCCCTTGCGGCGGGTCAGCTCGCGCGCCTTGCGCGCCGCATCGCGGGCGGCGGCCGCCTCGACCACCTTGGCGACGATCCGGCGCGCCTCGTTCGGGTGTTCCTCGAACCACTGGCCCAGACGGTCGCCGACGATCCCTTCCACCACCGGGCGCACCTCGGAGGAGACCAGCTTGTCCTTGGTCTGCGAGGAGAACTTCGGATCGGGCACCTTGATCGAGAGCACGCAGGTCAGCCCTTCGCGGGCGTCGTCGCCGGTCAGCGTGACCTTCTCTTTTTTCGCGATGCCGCCCGCGTTCGCATAGGCGTTGATGGTCCGCGTCAGCGCGCCGCGGAAGCCGGCAAGGTGCGAGCCCCCGTCGCGCTGGGGAATGGTGTTGGTGAAGCACAGCATCGTCTCGTGATAGCTGTCGGTCCATTCCATGGACGCCTCGACGATGATGCCGTCGCGTTCGTCCCTGATGGCGATCGCGGGGTCGTGCAGGGGCGTCTTGGCGCGGTCGAGATACTTGACGAAGGCCGCGATCCCGCCTTTGTAGTGCATCTCGACCGTCCGCGGCTCGATCTCGCGCGCATCCGTCAGTTTGAGCCGCACCCCGGAGTTGAGGAAGGCGAGCTCGCGCAACCGGTGCTCGACGGTGGCGAAGTCGAACAGGGTGTCGCCGAAAACCTTTTTCGAGGGCAGGAAGGTGACCTCGCTGCCGGTGCGCGGGCCCTTCTCCTCCCGCGGCGCATCCCCGATCACCTTGAGGGGCGCCTTCGGCTTGCCGTTGCGGAAGCGCATGAAATATTCCTTGCCGTCCCGCCAGATGCGCAGGTCCAGGGTCTCCGCCAGCGCGTTCACGACCGACACGCCCACCCCGTGCAGGCCGCCGGACACCTTGTAGACGTTCTGATCGAATTTCCCCCCGGCATGGAGGTGGGTCATGATGACCTGGGCGGCCGAGACCTTTTCCTCGGCGTGCTTCTCGACCGGCATGCCGCGGCCGTTGTCGGTGACGGTGACGGAGCCGTCGACGTTGAGGGTCACCTCGATGCGATCGCAGAAGCCCACCATCGCCTCGTCGATCGCGTTGTCCACCACCTCGTAGACCATGCGGTGCAGGCCCGAACCGTCATCGGTATCGCCGATGTACATGCCGGGCCGCTTGCGCACGGCATCGAGGCCGCGCAGCACCTTGATCGATTCGGCGCCGTAGCTTTCCGCCGCCGGGACGGCTTTGCGTTTCAGGGCCTGTTTTCTCATACCGGTCTCAATTTCCTTGCTGGTTCCTTGCTGGTTCCTTGCCGGGGCCTCGCGGGCGGCTTGTCAGGCGGGCGCGTCCACGGGCGTGACCGCCGCATCGACCACGCGGAAAAACTGGGACTGCCCGCCGAGGTCGGCGAAAAGGGCCATGTCGGTGCCCGTGAGCCAAGCCTGCGCGCCGAGGGCGCGGATGTCCTCGAACAACGCGTGGCGGTGGCTTTCATCGAGGTGCGCCGCCACCTCGTCCAGCAGCAACAGCGGCGCCACACCCCCGAGCTCAGCCTGCAGCCGGGCGTTGGCGAGCACGATGCTGATCAAGAGCGCCTTCTGCTCGCCGGTCGAGCACAGCTTCGCGGGCATGTCCCGAGCTGCGTGGTGGACCGCAAGGTCGCTGGGCCCGACGCCGGCGCCGCCGGTCTCGGCGTCCCGCGGCCGCGCCGCGGCGAGCGCATCCTGCCACCGCTCCTCGGCGTCAAGGGCCGGCCCTTGGTCGAGCCAATCCTCGACCATGCCTTCGACCCGCAACGCCGCGGCGGGGAAGGGCCCGATCCCCTGGGCCGAGATCCGGCTCACGCGCGCCGCCGCCTCGCGCCTTGCGGCGGAAATCGCGACGCCGCGCTCGGCCATGGTCCGTTCCAGCGCCGACAGCCACGCCGCGTCCCGCACGCCGTCCCTGAGCAGCCGGGCGCGCTCGCCGAGCGCCCGGTCAAAGGCCGCGAGCCTGCCGGCATGAGCGGGATCGATGCCGAAGACGAGGCGGTCGAGGAACCGCCGCCGCGCCCGCGCGCCGTCGGTGAACAGCCTGTCCATGGGCGGCGTGAGCCAGAGCACGCTCACGAGTTCGCTCAAGGCCGCGGGCCCGCGCGCCGGAGCGCCGTTGATCCTGACGACGCGCCGGTCGGCGCGCCTCGCGGGGGTGGAGACGGACGCCGGAGCGGAGCCGCCGGCCCCTTCGCCGTCCTCCGCGCCGTCGCGACTCCCTTCACCGCCCCGGCCGGTGCCGATGTCGACGGTTCCCTCCGGCGTGAGCACGGTCGCCGCCACCGCCCAGGTGCTGTTCCCTCCCCGCCGGTCGACCTCGTGGAGCCTGGCGCCCAAGAGGCCGCGGCCGGGCGCGAGGTAGGAAATCGCTTCCAGAAGGTTGGTCTTGCCGGCGCCGTTGGGACCCGCCAGCACCACGGGCCGCCCGTCGGTGTTGAGCCTCAAACTCGGGTAACAGCGGTACGCGCTCAGCGCCAGCCGCGTTACGGCCAGTTGCGGGACGACACTGGAACCGGTGACAAGACGCTGCGGACTGATCAGCTTGGTTTCCCTTACACGCGCATGGGCATCAGAACGTACAGGGCGGAAGCGTCGTCAACGTCCCTGACCACGGTCGGCGAGGCGGCGTCGGCCAGGGCGAACTGGGCGTTCTCGCCCTCGATCTGTTGGGTGATGTCGAGCAGATAGCGGGAATTGAAACCGATCTCCATGGGCTCGGCGTCAAAGCCGACCTCGATCTCCTCCACGGCGCTGCCGTCGTCGAGAGAGGTGGCGGACAGCGTGAGACTCCCCTTGCTCAGCGAGAGCTTGACCGCCCGTGACTTCTCGGTGGAGATGGTGGAAACCCGGTCGACCGCCTCGGTGAACTGCTTGCAATCGACCTCCATCAGCTTGTCGTTGCCGGATGGGATCACCCGTTCATAGTCGGGGAAGGTCCCGTCGATCAGCTTGGAGATCAGCAGGACGTCGCCGAAGCGCAACCGGATCTTCGTGTCCGACAGCGCCACCTGGATGGTTTCCTCGGATTCCTCGATCAGCTTGCGCAGCTCCTGGACCGTCTTACGGGGCACGATGACGCCCGGGATTTCAGCCGCGCCCTCGGGCAAGGGCACTTGGAAACGGGCCAGCCGGTGACCGTCGGTGGCGACCGCCCGCAACACGCCGGCGCCGTTCTCCTTGGTCGCGTGAACATAAATGCCGTTGAGGTAATAGCGGGTTTCCTCGGTGGAGATGGCGAACCGGGTGTGGTCCACCAGTCTCCTGAGCTCGCCCGCCGACAGCGAGAAATTGTGGGGCTGGTCGTCCTCGGCCATGGCGGGGAAATCGGCCGGCGGCAGGCATCTGAGGGTGAAGGTCGAGCGCCCTGACCGCAGGGTGAGCTTTTCGTCATCGCCGCCGCCATCGAACTCCACCTGGGCCCCGTCGGGCAGTTTCCGGACGATGTCGTAAAGGGTGTGCGCCGGCGCCGTGCTGGCCCCGGACTCGCCGACTTCGGCGGCGACCTTCTCGGCGATGGCGAGGTCCATGTCGGTCGCGGTCAGCCCGAGTCGCCCGTCCTCGGCCTCGAGCAGGACGTTGGAGAGGATGGGGATGGTGTTGCGCCTCTCCACGACGCTCTGGAGGTGCGCCAGTGCGTGCAGAAGCACGGCACGTTCGATTGTCAGTTTCATGGCATCAGGTAAGCACTTGAACCGTCATCTTCGGACCGTCGCACCGGGTGGAAACCGCCCCCGGGACGATGGCTGCCGGAAAGCCTTTCCGGCGACCCCGCGGCCAGCGTGGTATTATAGCAAAACCTATTGGAATCCCAAGTGATTTCCGCCGTCCCCGGGGACCCGGATTCGCGGCCCCGACGCGCCACCATGGCGCTTCGGGAGGGCCCGTCACGCCAGCTCCCCGCGCCGGGGCCGGGCGCGGCGCTCGGGCGCGGTTACAGGCCCGCGATCAGCTCTCGAGCATGCGGCGCAACAGCTCGATATCCTCGGAGAAGCTGTTGTCGCCCGAGCGCAGCTCCTCCACCTTTCGCACCGCGTGCATGACGGTGGTGTGGTCGCGGCCGCCGAACTTGCGGCCGATTTCGGGCAACGAGCGCGAGGTCAGCTGCTTCGCGAGATACATGGCCACTTGGCGCGGCCGAGCCACGGCGCGGGCGCGGCGCGGCGAGTGCATGTCGGTGACCCGGACGTTGAAGTGCTCGGCGACGCGCTTCTGGATCTCCTCGATGGTCACCCGCCGGTCGTTGGCCCTGAGCAGGTCGTGCAGCACCTCCTGGGTGGCCTCGAGTGTAATCTCGCGCCCCACCAGGGTGGCATGGGCCACCACCCGGTTGAGCGCGCCCTCGAGTTCACGGACGTTGGAGGTGATCTTGTGGGCCAAGAACTCCAGCACCTTCAACGCCACGTCGGCCCCCAACTGCTCGGACTTGGATTGCAGGATGCTGAGTCTGAGCTCGTAATCGGTCGTGTGGATGTCGGCCACCAACCCCCAGCCCAGACGCGAGCGCATCCGCTCCTCCATGCCCTCGAGGTCCGAGGGCGATTTGTCGGCGGAAATCACGATTTGCCGGTTCTGGTCCACCAGGGCGTTGAAGGTGTGGAAAAACTCCTCCTGGGTGGACTCCCGGCCCGAAATAAACTGGACGTCGTCGATCATCAGCACGTCCACCGAACGGAACAGATCCTTGAACGCGAGGGTGGTGCGGTAGCGCAGCGCCCGAATAAACTGGTACATGAACTTTTCCGCCGACAGATATATGACCCTCCGGGCCGGGTCGCGTTCGCGGATATGCCAGGCGATGGCGTGCATGAGATGGGTCTTGCCGAGACCGACGCCGCTGTAAAGGAACAGCGGATTGAACGGCACCGTCGAGGCCCCGGCGACCCGGCGCGCCGCGGCATGGGCAAACTCGTTGGATTTGCCAACGATGAAGTTGCCGAAGACGAATCTGGGATCGAGAGGCGCACTGACGCCGGCGTGCTCCTCCCCGCCGGCGTTGCGCTCCGACTCGCTTGGCCCCGGGCCAGCAAGCGCGCCTGCGCTTTTCGCCCCCTGTCCGGCCGTTGCCTTCTGCACGCGGATCCGCACCGAGCGGATGGCGGGGTCCTCGTCGCACCACAGCGCCCGGATGCGCTCCATGAAATGACGTTCCACCCAGTCGCGCATGAACCGGGTGGGCACACAAATAATGACTTCGCCGTCGCCCGCCTTGCCGAGGGTGAGCGGCATCAGCCAGCTTTTGAAAACCGCATCACCGACCTCATCCCGCAAGCGGCCGCGAACGCGCTCCCACTGCCCGCTTGCTGCGCTCAATCCTCCCTCCCTTGACACCGGGTTAATCCTGAATCCAGGGCAGGCCGGCAACCTTCCAGCCACCCGTACCGCCGCGTCGTTTCCTCCCATCCAAGGGTCCCCCGAAGCCGTCGGTCACGTCGTAGCAACGGCGGAAACCCTTGGCCGTCATGGCGATGGCGGCGTCCTTGGAGCGGTTGGGGGAACGCCATATGAACACCACCGGCCCCTCGCGCTTGACGCCCGCGGCTTCAAGCTGGTTGGCAAATTCGGGATTAGGCTGCATGCTCGGAAAGAACCGCCACGGTACAAACACCGCCCGCTTGTTAAGACTGCCCGGGTCGGGAACGCCGACGACCACCCATTCCGGCTGGGTGCGCACGCCAACCAACACCGCATCGGGATCCTCGGAGAGAACCGGCCAGGCCTGCTCCGGTGTCACTGCACCGGCGTAGCCTTCGCGCGGAACGACTTTTTGTTCCTCGGGGGAGCGCGCCGTCTGCCCCCTCATCACCAAGCCTCCCAGACCACTTTCCGAAATTTTCAAGGTAAATTTTTATATTTCAAGTGGCTTACACTTGAAGTTTAAAGTTCTTCCTACTTACATTTTTCTAAGTAGCTGTTTCTAAAAAAGAGAAGAATTTTCATCAAAAGAAACGCCTACAGACCTGATTTTGGGATAGCTTCCGGTGCCGGATGCTGCGGCGAATAAATGTACCCGCCGTCGGGCTCTCATGCAACGTGATCGAAAAGGGAACGTGCAAAATATTTTGCCACCGTGGCTATTTCTCCTCACCCGCTCCGCCAATGAATGTCTGGCGGCTCTGCGCCGGCCGGGCCGGGCGCTGCAATAAAAAACCGCGCCCTTGCGGCGCGGTCTCGGTTACGAGGCGAGTCCAGGAAGCGCTCATAGCGCCTTGATTCTGGCCGACAAGCGCGAAAGCTTGCGGGAAGCCGTGTTGCGGTGCACCACGCCTTTCGACACCCCCGTCATGAGTTCGGGCTGGGCCGCCTTCAACGCCGCCGCCGCCTCTTCCTTGTCGCCGGCGGCGAGCGCCGTCTCCACCTTGCTGAGAAAAGTGCGGATGCGGCTCACGCGGTCGCGGTTGATCGCCGTGCGCTTGGCGATCTGACGGATGCGTTTCTTGGCGGATGTGATATTGGCCATGACGAACTTGCTTGGCGCTGCCCGAAGGTCGGCGGAGGCGCGGTTATATATCCCCCACCGCCGTCCCGTCAACCTCGCACTCCAAGGCCCCGGGGCGTGGCGATTGCGGCGCTGCGCCCGCGGTCAAGCGCGCGCGACGCTCCGGCGCGCAAGCGGTGATTCAAGAATCACCCGTGTTTGAACCTGGGCTCGCGTTTCTCGATGAACGCCGCCATGCCTTCCTTCTGGTCCCGGGGCGCGAAGGCGGCGTGAAAAAGCCCGCGCTCGAAACGGATGCCTTCGCTCAAGGCCGTCGCCCATGCCAAGGCCGTCGCAAACGCGCGGTCGACCGTCTCCTGGACCATCATGGCCGCGGGCCGCGACATCCCAGCGGCGCGCGCCGCCGCCTTGGGCCCCCGCGGCCCGCCGAGCAAGGGGAAGCGGTCAGTCGGGGGAAAGGGAAAAGCGGACCGTCAACCGCTTTCCGGCGGTGGTGAATGCGAGGCGCAACACTTCGCCCTCGCGCCGGAACCGCCCGCCGCTCTCGGCGCGCCAACCCAGTTGCGGGAGCGTCGCGTTGTAAAAGGAAAGCACTTGCGAGGCGCTGAGTTCGCCGCGCGCGTAGGCCTCAACGATGCGCCCTTCGGGCTTGTCGAAGACGACGCCGGCATCCTCGATCTCGGCGAGCCCCGGCATCAGGGGCACGTCCTCGAGGCCGGCAAGGAAAGCCTCCTTCGCGCCGGCGCTTGCCCGTTCGCCGCCGCCCGCGAACGCGGGCGGCCCGATGCCGAGAGGCAGCAGGAGGCAAACCGTCGCTGCGATGATGCGCGCCCAACTCATGCCAAAAGGCAACCAGCCTGCCGATACAACGGCCGATACAACGTCAGACTCGCTAATACATCAACGCTGGCGCTTGCCACAATAGAAAGATGATCGCCCGCCTTGCGTGATGCGCTTGATGCCCCCCGTCCGCGCCGCATCGCAGTCGCATCCCGGACAGGGCGCTCCCTCCCGTCCGTAGACCGCGAAGCGGTGCTGGAAGGTGCCAAGCTCGCCGGTCGGGCGGACATAATCGCGCAGACTCGCTCCCCCCGCGGCGATCGCTTCCCGGAGCACCCGGCGGATGACGCGGGCCAGCCTATCGGCCCTCGCCCCCTTGACCGTGTGGGCCTGGCGCCGCGGGGAGAGGCCGGCGTGAAACAGGCTCTCGCAGACATAGATATTGCCGAGGCCCGCCACCACTCTCTGGTCCAGCAACGCCAGCTTGATCGGCGTATTCTTGCCCTTGAGCGCCAGCGCCAGAGCGTCGCCGTCGAACCCGTCCCCCAGGGGCTCGGGTCCCAGGCCCCGGAACAATCGATGGTCCGCGAGCTCCGTTTCCGCACAGAGCGTCATCAGTCCGAAGCGCCTGGCGTCATGAAAGCGGATGACGACGCCTTCGTCGGTCTCGATGATGACGTGGTCATGGGGTCCGGGCGGCGCGGCGCCGTTTTCCCGGGCGGCCGCTGGTCTGACGATCACCATGCGCCCCGAGATGCCGAGATGGATCAGCCACACGTTGCCGTCATCGAGCCCGGCGAGGATGTACTTCGCCCGCCGCTCGACCCGGCGCACCGTCCGTCCCTCGAGGCGCGCGGCAAAGCCTTCGGGGAAGGGAATGCGAAGATCAGCCCGACGCTGTTCGATCCGCACCAGACGCCGGCCCTCGAGAACGGCGGCGAGGCCCCGGCGCACGGTTTCGACTTCGGGCAGTTCCGGCATGGCCGGGCAAGGTAGCAGAAACAGGTTGCCTGCGCTATGTTCACCCGCATGGCGAAGGCGCGAATAAACGAGCCCTTGGCGCCTCCCGCCGAAGGCGGGGCCGAGGTATCGGCCGTCCATTTCGGATTCCGCCGGGTATTGCCCGAGCAGAAGGTCGGCTTGGTGCGCGCCGTCTTCGACAGTGTCGCCGACCGCTACGATCTCATGAACGACCTGATGAGCGCCGGCGTTCACCGCCTGTGGAAGGCGGCGATGGTCGACTGGCTGGCGCCCAGGGCGGGAATCCGGCTGGTGGACGTCGCGGGCGGCACCGGCGATATCGCCTTGCGCGTGCTCGAGCGCGTGGGCGGACCGGCGGCGAACGCACGCCGCGGCGGCGCCGTCACCGTCTGCGATCTCAACGCGAGCATGCTGAAGGCCGGCCGCACCAAGGCCGCCGACCGCGGCGTGGTCGCGGGCGCCACGTTCCTCTGCGCCGATGCCGAGGCGCTGCCCATGGCCGATTCTTCCGTCGATGCATATACCATCGCCTTCGGGCTGCGCAACGTCACCCGCACCGAGGCGGCCCTGCGCGAAGCGCGCCGGGTGTTGAAGCCCGGTGGGCGGTTCTTATGCCTTGAATTTTCCCGCGTCACGGTGCCCTTGCTGGGCGCGTTGTACGAGCGCTATTCCTTCACCGTGCTGCCCCGCCTCGGCGAGATCGTCACCGGCGACGCGGATGCCTACCGCTACCTGGTGGAAAGCATCCGCCGCTTCCCACCCCAGGACGAGCTCGCGGACCTGATGGGCGCCGCGGGCTTGGATAATGTGAAGTACCGCAACCTGTCCGGCGGAATCGCCGCCCTGCACTCCGCCTGGCGCCTGTAATCCATGTTGCGGGCAATGCGCAATCTGCTCCGGTTGATGGGGATCGCCCGGACGCTGGCGCGCCATGACGCCCTGTTTCCCTTGGAAGCCCTGAAAATCGCGCCCGCAATGACGGCCCCGGCCCGGCTGCTCGGGCGGATCGGCCGGCGCAAGGCGGCGGGCCTGAGGCCCGGCCAGCGCTTCGCCCGCGCCCTGCAGGACCTGGGGCCCAGCTTCATCAAGTTCGGCCAGTCGCTCGCGACCCGCGCCGATCTGCTGGGCGAGGAGATGGCCGCCGATCTCTCGGAACTCCAGGACCGCGTGCCCCGCTTCCCGGCGGAACAGGCCCGCGCGACCGTCGAGGCCGAGCTCGGCCGCCCTCTCGACGATCTGTTCTCGAGCTTCGAGGACATCCCGGTCGCCGCCGCCTCCATCGCCCAGGTACACTTCGCCGTGACCGGCGAGGGCCGGGAAGTCGCCGTCAAGGTGCTGAGACCCGGTATCGAGCGGGCGTTCGCCCGGGATCTCGACCTCTTCTACTGGCTCGCCGAAACCATCGAGCGCACCCAACCCTCCTTTCGCCGGCGCAAGCCCGTCGACGTGGTGCGCACCCTCGCCAAGATCGTCGAAATCGAAATGGACCTCGGGCTCGAGGCGGCGGCGGCCTCGGAGCTTGCGGAGAATTTCACCGGGGATGAGACCTTCAGGGTCCCCGAGGTGGACTGGCGGCGCACCGCGAAGCGGGTCCTGACGCTGGCGCGGATCGACGGCATCCCCATCGATGAGCGCGACGCGCTGATCGAGAACGGCCACGACCCGGGCGCCGTGCTCGAAAAGGCGTCTTGCGCCATGTTCAACCAGATCTTCCGCGACGGATTTTTCCACGCCGACCTCCACCCCGGCAATCTGTTCGTGGGCAGGGACGGCGCAATCCAGGCGGTCGATTTCGGCATCATGGGCCGGCTCGACATCGAGACGCGGCGCTACCTCGCGGAGATATTGCTGGGGTTCCTGGAGGGTGATTACCGGCGCGTGGCCGAAGTCCACTTCAAGGCGGGCTACGTGCCCGGGCACCAGCCGCTCGACGCCTTCATGCAGGCCTGCCGGTCGATCGGCGAGCCCATCCTGGGGCGGCCGCTCAACGAGATTTCCATCGCGCGGCTGTTGGCCCAGCTTTTCCGCGTGACCGAAACCTTTCAGATGGAGACCCAGCCCCAGCTTCTTCTGTTGCAGAAGACCATTATGGTGGCCGAAGGGGTGGGGCGGAGGCTTAGCCCCGACGTCAACATTTGGCAGCTCGCAAGGCCCCTTATCGAGGAGTGGATGCGCGAGAACATCGGCCCGGAGGCCCGCATGCGCGACACCGCGAAGGAGCTGCTCTCGGGCCTCGAACGCTTGCCCAGGCTCGTTGCCAACGTCGAGAAGACCGCCGCCATGATCGCCGAGGGCGGGCTCAAGCTGCATCCCGATTCGGTGCGCGCCCTCGCCGGGGAGAAGCGCAACCCGCGCGGCGGCTTCTCGCCCTTGTGGCTGATCGTCGCCCTGCTCGCCGCCATCCTCGTGCTCCTTCTGTAGGGGACGCGCCGTGCGCGAGGGGCATTTGCGGGCGCTTTCGTCGCGGCGCGCGAAGTTGACCTTGCGAAACCGGCCGCGGCTGGTTAGGTTAATCACAGATTTCTTTCGTAAATTACGGCGGATTACAGCGTGCTTGAGGGAAAGCGCATCCTTTTGATCGTCTCGGGCGGGATCGCGGCCTATAAGAGCCTCGATCTCGTGCGCCGGCTGCGCGAGCGCGGCGCTGAGGTGCGCTCCATCCTCACCGAGGCCGGGGCGAAGTTCATCACGCCGCTGTCGTTGGCCGCCATCAGCGAGAACAAGGTCTACGGAGAGCTTTTTTCGCTTACCGATGAAAGCGAGATGGGCCACATTCGCCTCTCGCGGGAAGCGGACCTCGTGGTGGTGGCGCCGGCGACCGCCGATATCCTGGCCAAAATGGCGGCCGGTCTGGCGGACGATCTCGCGACCACCACCCTGCTCGCCACCGACAGGGAAGTGCTGGTCGCCCCGGCCATGAACGTCGCGATGTGGGAGCACCCGGCCACCCGCGAAAACATCGCCACGCTCAAGCGCCGCGGCGTGCTCTCCGTGGGCCCCGCCGCCGGCGATCTCGCCTGTGGCGAGACCGGCGAGGGACGGATGGCCGAGGCGACCGAGATCGTCGAGGCCATCGCAGCCTTCTTTCAAACCGACGGCCCGCTCGAGGGCAGGCGCGCGCTGGTCACCAGCGGGCCGACGATCGAGGCCATCGACCCCATGCGCTTCATCAGCAACCGATCGTCCGGCAAACAGGGTCACGCCATCGCCCGCGCCCTTGCGCGGCTTGGGGCGGAGACCACGCTGGTCTCGGGCCCGGCGAAGGAGCCCGACCCGCCGGGAGTCACGGTGGTGCATACCGAATCGGCCGAAGACATGCTCGCGGCCTGCGAGAAGGCGTTGCCCGTGGATGTCGCCCTGTGCGCGGCGGCGGTGTCCGACTGGCGGGTGAAAAAGCCCGCGGCGCGGAAGCTCAAGAAATCCCGGTCGGGCCAAGCCGGGAGCAAGCCGGTGGTCCTGGAGCTCGTGGAAAACCCCGACATCCTCATGCGCCTCGGCGCGTCCGGCAACCGCCGGCCGCGGCTGTTGATCGGCTTCGCCGCGGAGACCGAAACCGTCGTGAAAAACGCCCGCGCGAAGCTCGAAGAAAAGGGTTGCGACTGGATCGTGGCCAATGACGTTTCCGCCGAATCGGGCACCCTCGGCGGCGAGGAGAACACCGTTCACCTGATCACCGCGGCCGGCGCTGAAAGCTGGCCCAGAATGACGAAGCAGGCCGTGGCCGAACGCCTGGCCGCGCGCATTACCGATCACCTGGCGGGCCACGCATGAGCGTCCTCTCGGTAGCGATCCGGAAACTGCCGAACGGGCAGGGCCTGCCGCTTCCCTCATATGCGACGGCGCAAAGCGCCGGCATGGACCTCGCCGCCGCCTTGGACGAACATCTCGTGCTCGAAGCCGGCGCGCGCACGCTCATCCCGACGGGCGTCGCCATCGCCCTGCCGGAGGGATTCGAGGCCCAAGTCCGGCCCCGCTCCGGCCTGGCGGCGGAGCACGGGGTGACGGTGTTGAACAGCCCGGGCACCATCGACGCCGATTACCGGGGCGAAATCCATGTCATCCTCGCCAATCTCGGGCGCGAGCCCTTCACCGTGACCCGCGGCATGCGGGTCGCCCAGCTGGTGATCGCCCCGGTCGACCGCGTCTCGTGGGACGAGGTTCCCGCCCTTCCCGAAAGCGCCCGGGGCGCCGGGGGCTTCGGCTCGACCGAACTCGACCGCGAAACCTGAACGAGATGCTGATACCGTCGAAAAAACTGCTGTTCGCCATTGAGGCCGTGCTCGACATCGCCTACAACGCCGGCAACCAGCCGGTCCAGAGCCGTGAGATCACCCAGCGCCAGGGCATCCCCCGGCGCTATCTCGAGCAGGTCCTGCAGCAGCTCGTTCGGGCCGAGGTGCTTTCCGGGGTGCGGGGACCGCGCGGCGGCTACCTTCTGGCGCGGGAGCGGCGGCGCATCACGATCGGCGAAATTACCCGCATCGTCGGCAACGTGGACGACCGCAACCGCCCGCTTATTTCGCCCGCGGCATCGACACTGGGGCGCAAGGTGTTGCAGCCCATATGGCTGGAGATGCAGGAGCAGTTGATGAAAGGGCTGGACAACATCACGATCGAGGATCTGTGCCTGCGGGCCCATAAGGCGAAGATCGAACGCGAGGCCCACCCGCGACATGTGGATTTTACCATTTGATCGGGGCCGGCCGCGGCTCTGCCTTCGCACCCCGGCGCGGCCCCGTTCCTGAAAACCGATAAGGACAGTCTGGAACCGAAGGACACCCGATGGACGTCTCCCCGGCCCGAAGCGCGCGTAAGGAAACCCCACGCACCGACGCGGCAGCGCCCGAAACAAGGGGTCGCATCCATGAGAGCATCCTGGATGCCATCGGCAACACGCCGCTGGTGGCGCTTTCGAAGCTCTCGCGCGAAGACGGCTGCAAGGCCCGGCTTCTGGGCAAGCTCGAGTTCTTCAATCCCCTTGGCTCGGTCAAGGACCGCATCGGCCTTGCGATGATCGAGGCGGCGGAAAGGGAGGGCAAAATCGGCCCCGAGACGGTGCTGATCGAGCCCACCTCGGGGAACACCGGCATCGCGCTCGCCTTCGTTTGCGCCGCCAAGGGCTACCGGCTGATCCTCACCTTGCCGAAAAGCATGTCCGAGGGGAGCCGCAGGATGTTGCGGCTGTTGGGCGCCGAACTCGAGCTTACGCCCGCCGCCCAAGGCATGAGAGGGGCGATTTCCCGGGCCGAGGAGCTCGAGCGGGAACTGCCCGACGCCCTCATCCTCCAGCAGTTCGAAAATCCCGCCAATCCGGAAATCCACCGCAAGACCACGGCCGAGGAAATCTGGCGTGACACCGGGGGCGCCGTCGACGTGGTGGTGAGCAGCGTCGGCACGGGCGGGACCCTGACCGGCGTGGGCGAGGTGCTGAAATCGCGCCGGCCGGAGGTCAAGATGATCGCGGTCGAGCCCGAGGACAGCGCGGTGCTGTCCGGCGGCCTGCCCGGCCCGCACAAGATCCAGGGCATCGGCGCCGGGTTCGTGCCGGCGATCCTGAAGCGGGAGCTGATCGACGAGGTCGTCAGAATCGGCAACGAGACGGCGTTCGCCACCGCCCGCAAGGCGGCCAAACTCGAGGGCCTGCCGGTCGGCATTTCCTCCGGCGCGGCGCTGGCCGCGGCGATCGAGGTCGGCGCGCGGCCGGGAATGGAGGGCCGACGCATCGTCGTCATCCTTCCGTCCTTCGCCGAGCGTTACCTCTCGACACCATTGTTCGACAACCTCTGAGGGCGCGAGGGACGGGATGGAGTTCACCGAGGACCAGATCCAGCGCTATGCGCGCCACATCATCCTCCCCGAAGTGGGCGGCGACGGCCAGGCCAAGCTCATGCGGTCCAGGGTCCTGGTCATCGGCGCGGGCGGTCTCGGCTCGCCGATTTTGCTCTATCTCGCCGCCGCCGGCGTCGGCACGCTGGGTGTCGTCGATGACGATGCCGTCGACCTTTCGAACCTCCAGCGCCAGGTGATCCACGGCACCGGGCGCATCGGCGAGGCCAAGGTCGAGAGCGCGAGGCAGACGTTGGCGGAGGTCAACCCGGAGGTGCGGCTGATCACGCACCAGGTGCGTTTGACCGCCGAGAACGCGCTCGAGCTGATCGGGGCTTACGGCCTGGTGGCCGACGGCAGCGACAATTTCGAAACCCGCTTCCTCTTGAACGACGCTTGTTACCGCGCCCAAAAACCGCTGGTCTCGGCCGCGCTGCTGGGGTTCGAGGGGCAGGTTTCGACCTACAAGGCGTATCTCGGCGGCGACAATCCGTGTTATCGCTGCATCTTCCCGGAACCCCCGCCGCCCGGCCTGATCCCGACCTGCGCCGAGGGCGGCGTGCTGGGCGCCGTCGCCGGCGCGGTGGGATCGATCCAGGCGACGGAAGTGATCAAGGAGCTGCTCGGCATCGGCGAGAGCCTCTCGGGATCGCTGCTGATCTATGACGGGCTCACGACCACCTTCCGGAAAGTGCGGGTCAAACCCGATCCCGCCTGCCCCCTTTGCGGCGCAACCCCCACCATCCGGGATCTCTCGCACCATGCCGTCTGATGCGCCCGCGGCGGGCCGGCAGGGGCCCGACAAGCTTTCCCTCATCGTCTTTTCCGGCGATTTCGAGCGGGTCCACTACGCGCTCGCCATGGCCAGCGCGGCGGCGGCCATGAACACGCCGGTGACCCTGTTCTTCACCTCGGAAGGGATACGGGCGCTCAAGGGGCCGGGGCCCGGCGGCGCGCCCGGCTGGCATGCCTTGCCCGTCGGCGCCGCCGGAAAGGATGCCCGCTCGGTGGACGCGGAGTTCGGGATCAAAGGCGTCGCCACCTTCGAGGAGATGCTCAGCGCCTCCGTCAGCTTCGGCGTCACATTCATGGTCTGCGAGATGGGGCTGCGGGCCGTGGGGCTGGAACTCGCCGATCTGCGCGACGATGTGACCTATGTGCAGGGCGGCATCGTCAGCTACCTCGCCGACGCATCGCAAAACGGCGCGACCCTCTTTGTCTGACAAGAGATCATGGTCCGCCAACGGACCCTCGGGGGCCGGCGGGACCGTTTGGGCCCGCGCCGGGGTCTTACGCGATAGACCGGATGAGCCCCCGGCTCCCTGGGCATGGCTTGACGGAACGGGCTTGGCGCAGCCTAAATAGGCCCATGCGGTACGGCTCCTCCCTCAAACCCTCGCGGCTTTCGATCAAGCGGCCTTCCCGCCGCTCGTCGGCCGTCGCCGTCCTCGCGGTTGCGGCGATGCCGGCCATCCTGGCGGCGGTGGGGGACGCGCGCGCGCAGGTTCCGGCCGCAAACACCCGGCTTGGCGCCCAAACGACTCCGGGCGGCGAGGCCAGGAGGGTCGAGGCCCCCAGCGGCCAGTCGGACCTGTCACTGCCCCGCTTCGCGTCGTTGCGCGCATCGGAAGTGAACGTGCGGACCGGACCCGGGGTTCGCTATCCCGTCGAATGGGTCTTCGTGCGCCGCAGCCTTCCCATTGAAATCGTTGCGGAATTCGGCACATGGCGCAAAATCCGCGACTGGCAGGGGACCGAAGGATGGGTCCATCGCAGCATGCTTTCGGGACGGCGCACCGTCATTATCACGGGCGCCGTGCGGACCCTGCGCCGCAAGCCGTCCCCCAAGGCCCCGGCGGTGGTGCGGGTCGAGCCGGGCGTGGTCGCGCGCCTGCTCGAATGCGAGCAGCAGTGGTGCTGGATCGAAGCCGGGGGTTTTCGCGGCTGGCTCAGGCGCGACACCTTCTGGGGCACAGGCGCGAACGAAGGGATCGAATAGGCGCGCGCTTTCGGTCGCAAGTTTCTCCGCAACG